>JABWAS010000004.1 GCA_013360865.1 Candidatus Paceibacter sp. | reverse complement strand
GAATCGAAAGCGGTCGTTCCTGACGTCTCGTCCAGCTTCCAGTAAGAAACCAGGCCGGCGGCGAGGTCGGCGGAGGCGGAACGGAGGTTAAAAAAGAAAGACAAAAAAGAAAAAAGAAAAACAGTCATCAGAAAACCTGAATTTATGAATTTGGATTGCTTTTGCTGATTTTTTCCGCTTTTGTTTCTCGTCCGCTCCATTGCCATTCGTTTGAAAACAATTAAATTGTAACAAAAAAAAACCCCGCCGCGTCTGGTTGCCCCTGTGGATAAAGATATTCCTTTTAAATTATTACGTCCTTATCCCGCAAAATTTTACGTATTTTTCCATTACTGATCGGACTTCAGCCAATTCATTTTCAGAAAATCCGTTGTAATTTTCAAAATATTTTTCCAGCACCGATTTAGAACGAAAATTTTGTAAATAATATTTTTCCGCGCCTTTTATCCATTCCCCTATTTCGTCAAAAACTTCAAAAGGGTGGATTTCTTTTAAAACAGTGGTCCTGAACTCGTATTCCAGGCCGCAATTCTGGATAATTTCTTTTGACCTGTTTATTTCTTCCTTCACTAACTTAAATCGGGCGACTTCCTCGTAGCGTTTTAGACTGGTTTTTATGTCCATGGCGAAATAATCAACGGCTTTATTTTCCAGAAGCGACTCCAGAACGCCGGGCATCGTCCCATTGGTGTCTATTTTTACTTTAAAACCGAGACTTTTTATCTTCAGAACGAACTCAAGCAAATCCGGCTGCAAAGTCGGTTCGCCTCCAGTAATACACACGCCGTCCAGCATTCCCTTTCTTTTGGTAAGAAAATTGAAAAACACCTCTTCCGGTATGAGGTCTTTTACGGTTTCTTTCATCCTTTCCGGATCCACCATTTGCGGATTATGGCAATAACCGCAGCGGAAGTTGCATCCGGCGGTAAAAACAATGGCCGCCAGGCGGCCCGGGTAATCAAGCGTGGTCAGTTTTTCAACACCAGCGATTAACATAAGAATAAAAAATTCCAAATCCCAAAACCCAAATTCCAAACAAATTTCAATGACCTTAACCCAAAATTAACAAATGTTTAGAAATTGATATTTTGAATTTAGATATTATTTGGAATTTGGCGCCTGGATTTTGGAATTTCTAATTTTTTAATAATATTTAAAAAATTAGCTGTATTTCTTGCAGAAAGAAGAATTCATCGTCTTTCCTTCCTTGAAGTGCGTGCGGGAATAGTGTTCCGATTTCTTGCCAAGGTTGAAGTGGGAGACTGGCCTGTGGTAGCCCATCACTCTCGTCCAAACTTCGCACCTTGTTCTTTTCTGCTGGATTTCGTTGTTTGTCATTGTTTTAAACCCCCACACCTGTTTTGGCATTGTTCACCTTTGCAAAATCTTCGGCTCGCTTTTTGCCATGCCAAAACATATGTGGGGGTAAATCCGCTAGGCCTTCTCTTCCTCCAGAACCGCCGGCGCGCTACCGCGCGCCAAATCGCCCAGCGAATCGGCTGATAATTTTTTCGACCTGTGTTTTTTAATTTCGTTTTCATCAATGTTGCTTCCGGCGTAACCTATCTCCTGGTCGCACGCCGGGCAGAAGTGATGCTCGCCTTTCAAGTATCCATGCTTGGGACAGATGGAAAACGTCGGGGTGATGGTGATATATGGCAGCCGGTATTTGCTCAATACTGTTTTAACCAGCTTCCGGCAACTTGAGGCGTCGCACATCCTCTCATTCATATATAAGTGCAGAACTGTGCCTCCGGTATACTTGGTCTGCAGTTTGTCCTGCAGCTCCAGCGCCTCAAAGGCGTCGTCCGTGTACTCCACCGGTATCTGGGAGGAGTTGGTGTAGTAAGGAGCTTCCGGCGTTCCGGCCTGGATTATGCCGGGGAAAATCCGCTGGTCCTCCTTGGCGAAGCGATGGGTGGCGCCCTCCGCCGGAGAAGCCTCCAGGTTATAAAGATTGCCCGTTTCCTCCTGATAAGCCTTCAATTTTTCTCTCATGAAAATCAGCGTTTCCTCGGCGAATTTTGAGCCCCATTCGGTGGTTATGTTTTCCTTGCCGCCGGTAAAATTTAATATCGCTTCGTTTAGCCCGTTAATGCCGATGGTGGAAAAATGATTGTTCAACCCCGGCAAATATCTCTTGGAGTAAGGGAACAATCCGCGCTCCAGCCACTTGGCCACTTCTTTTCTTTTTATTTCCAACGAGGTCTTGGCCAGATACATCAGATGTTCCAGCCGCTCCAAAAATTTTTGCTTGTCGCCTTTGCCGGTGTAGCCTATTCTGGCGGAATTGATGGTCACCACTCCAATGCTGCCGGTCATTTCGGCGCTGCCGAAAAGCCCGTTACCCCGTTTGAGAAGCTCCCGCAAGTCCAACTGAAGGCGGCAGCACATGGAACGAATCTGATTGGGCTTCATATCGGAATTGATGAAGTTTTGGAAGTAAGGCATACCATATTTGGCCGTCATCTCAAAAATGGGCTCATGATTGGGATTGTCCCAATCAAAGTCTTTAGTGATGTTGTAAGTCGGGATGGGAAAAGTGAAGACTCTGCCCTTGGCGTCTCCAGCGGTCATCACTTCCACGTAAGCCTTGTTTATCATGTCCATTTCTTTCTGGAGCTGGCCGAACGCGTAAGGGAAGTATTTGCCGCCCATCTTCAGACTCTGCTTTTTCAGGTCTTCCGGGCAAACGAGGTCTAAAGTAATGTTGGTAAAAGGAGTCTGCGTCCCCCATCTGGACGGGATATTGAGGTTGAAGACGAAGGATTGGATGTTTTGTTTGACAAATTTGTAGGTCTTTTCGTCAATGAATTTCTGCTTCGCCTCTTCCGACGGAAAATTGTAAACGCCGGAATTGTTTATTTCGTCTTCCAGTTCCATCTCAAACTTTTTCACGAACGGGGAAAGATAAGTGTCAAAAGAAGAAAACGCCTGCGCGCCGGCCCACTCGTTCTGAAGCGTGCCGAAAAAGTTAACCATCTGATTGATGGCGCTGGACAAATGCTTGGGCGGGGCCGATTCCGTTTTGGAAGGCACGCCGTTGAGCCCTTCTTCCAGAAGCGCCCGCAGCGACCAGCCGGCGCAATAACCGGAGAACATATCCAGGTCGTGAATATGATAATCGGCGTTTCTGTGGGCATTGGCCACGTCCTCGGGATAAACATGGGAAAGCCAGTAGTTGGCTGTAACTTTGCCGGAAGTGTTGAGTATCATTCCGCCCAAAGAATAACCCTGGTTGGCGTTGGCGTTAACTCTCCAGTCCTCGCGGTTGAGATATTCGGAAATAGTTTTTTCCACGCTGACCGTGACGCTTTTGTCGTAGCGTCTTTCGTTTCTTTTTTCGCGGTAAAGAATGTAGGCTTTGGCGGTTTTGGCGTGGCCTTCTTCTATAAGCACCTTTTCAACAACATCCTGCACGCTCTCCACGTCCGGGAGTCTGCCGCTGCCGCCGAATACTTTTTCTATCTGCTTTACCACAATCTCCGTAAGCTTCTTCGGGGTCTCCAAATCATGACCGCCGACGGCTTGCACCGCCTTAGTGATAGCGTTGCTTATTTTCTCCGGTTTGAAGTCAACTATCTCTCCGTTTCTTTTGATTATTTTTGAAATCATTGTTGCCAAGCATAAAAGCGAAGAAAATAAATTTTGAAAATCCTGCCTGCCCGCAACGCCAGCAAGCTGGCTTGCGTGGCGGGCGGGGTCGGGGGCGGCCAGCCGAGTCTGCGAGCCTGCCTGCCGGCAGGCAGGGCTGGGGCTAAAGGATTTTCCAAAATTTTATTTTCGGAGCTTTTGTTTAATTATTAAGTACTTGTAATTTTACCCCTGACGCTTTCAGTCAGCCACTGTGGATAACTCAAAAATCCCAGTTCAAAAATAAAATTTTGAAATTGTCATCCCTTTAATTAAGACATCCGATGTCCAATTGGACATCGGATGTCTTTTGTTAGCCAAGAATTATACTTTTACACGCCCAAAGAGATGGTTTCCCCCAATCGCCTGCCGGCGGAAGCAAAAACCGCCAAGACGACAATTAAAATAATGGACAAATTGGCGAAACCCAAAAAAACAAAGAATCCGGGAAATGCCGAGAGAATAAAAAAGGCGAAAGAAGCGGCGATGGTCGTCATGCTCATGGCCAAAAGACCAAGCGCTTCTTCTTTGGATAAATTACCCTTACCCTGCCCTCCGATAATCGCGGTTTCTTTAATTGCCTTGGGCAGCGCGACAAGGTTGAAGGCAGCCGCCAAGCCTATAAGGAATAAGGCTAGTAAAAATTTCAGCCAAAAAATAGCCGGATAAGTCGGAATGCCGCCATCGGACAAAAACAAACCGAAACCGCTTAAAACAACCGACGCCATAGAAAACCAAAACACCTGGGAAAGCAGGTGAATTGTTTCCGCTTCCGCCGCGCTTATATCCATATCTCCGGCAAATTTTATCAAGATAACCAAAGAAACCGCGGAAGAACCGACCGCCATCGCGGCCGCCAGTAAATTTCCCACCGCCGCAAAAATTTCCAGCGGCAAAGTGGTAAAACCTGACTTGACGGCAAACAACGAAGCCACGAAGATAAAGGAACATATTCCCGCGGAAATAAGGCACCAGGTGCACCACTTCCTAAGATTGAAGGCCTGGATAAAGGTCAGATACAACGAAAAAAGGAAGGCGCCCGCCGTCAGAAAAAACAAGACGAAAGAAGCGTAAGGCGGCAGAGAAGAAAAGTAAGAATAAGCTCCGTAAGCCAGAGCCACCGCCGCGTAATAAGCCATGCCAAACTTTTCCAAAGAAATGCCAAAAAACTCCGAATATTCGCTGTGTACTACTTCGTCGCAATGCCCGTCCAGCGGGCAAACCATAGGCTTCGCTTTCTTCTTGCTTTTGTGGATGTAAAAAGCCAGCGCAAAGCCGCCGACACCCAGAACAATCAAAAATAGATTCAAAAATTGTTCCATAAGCCACCCGCCGGACTTGAACCGGCAACCTATGGTTTACGATACCATTGCTCTACCAATTGAGCTAGGGTGGCAAACAAAGCCGTTGGCCGGAATTGAACCGGCGACCTACTCCTTACCATGGAGTTGCTCTACCATCTGAGCTACAACGGCATTATTTTGCTTTATTATATTAGTTTTATTTGCTTTATTTTGCAATATTATATAATATTTATTTGATCGCGGGGTGGAGGAGTAGTACCTCACAAGGCTCATAACCTTGAGGCGCCGGTGCAATTCCGGCCCCCGCAACAAGGAGCCGGCGTAGCTCAGTTGGTTAGAGCGTGGGACTCATAAGCCCAAGGTCGGAGGTTCGATCCCTCCCGCCGGCACCAGCCTAAGGCTGATAAAAATTTAATGGACCCGTGGTGTAGCCCGGTCAACACGTCCCCCTGTCACGGGGAAGATCGCCGGTTCAAATCCGGTCGGGTCCGCAAAAGTTTACACATATCCCAGCTCTTTCAATCCTTTCTCGTATTTTCCCAGAGCGGCCTTGGCTTCTTCTTTGGTCAGCTCAAACTTCTCGCCTTCGCGCGCGATTTTGGAACGGACCTTATAGGCGTCCCAGACATCCTGTAAACTGACGAAGTCGCTCGGCTCAATACTTTTGAGTTTGTCGGCCAAACCGTCGCCGCGGTAGCCGATGCTTCTTAAAATTCCATCCAAAATATTGTCCGCTTCCACGATGGCCGCTTTCCGGTCTTCAATTTCATCTGACTCGGCTTTTTTCTTGATATTTGACCATTTTTCGGAACGGTCTTTAAAGAACTTGTCTTCTTCGGCAAAGCGCGCCAAGCCGGCAATTTTCTTTCTCCTCTTAAGTATGTAAAGTTTGTAAATAACTAGCGCTATCAGCGCTAGAATTATTATTGTGATAGCGAAAAAAAAGAATTTTACAAAAAGAAGCGCCAACAGCTTAAGCAGATACAGCAAAAACGCCCATAATTTTTTCAGCAGCTCTAAAATCTGGTTGTAAAGATACTCCAGATTAAGAAAACGCGGATCTCTTAATTTAAAAAACGGAAAGTAATCAAAAATATCCCTCATGTTTTTTCGCTATTTTAAAAAGCCGGTTTTCCTTAAACCAAGGCGCCGTGTACTGCAAACCTATCGGCAAACCGGCCGAAATAACGCCCGCGGGAACAGCTATGGCCGGCAATCCGGCGATTTTGGCCGGAGCGGTAAAAATATCCTCCAGGTACATCTTCAAAGGATCGCTCGCTTTTTCCCCTATCTTAAAGGCGGGGGACGGCGAAGTCGGCGACAAGATAAGATCAACTTTTCGGAAAGCGCCTTTAAAATCTTTTTTTATCAGTTCTCTTGTTTTCTGGGCTTTGGCGTAGTAAGCGTCGTAATATCCGGCGGACAAAACGTAAGTCCCGAGCATTATTCTTCTCTTCACTTCCCGACCGAATCCGGCCGCCCTCGTCTCCATGTAATCGCCAATTAGATTTTCTCCTTCTTTAAGCAGCCCATACTTAACCCCGTCAAAGCGCGCCAGATTGGAAGAAACTTCGGCCGGCACCAAAACGTAATAACACGGCACGGAATAGCCGATGTTAGGCAATTCAATTTCTTCAACCCGGCAACCGGACTTTTCCAGCGCCGCCGCCGTCTTTTCCAAAGCGGCGTTTACTTCCTCGTCCGCGTTCTTTTTGTCATATTTTAACACCCCTATCCTCGGTTTCTCCGGCCATCTCTCCTCATCGACGTCCTCATCGACGTCCGACGTCGATGAGGCAGAAGTTGAGTCCATTTGGTCCCGGCCTTTTATAATATTGAAAATAATTTCCGCGTCTTCAGCCGTCTTCGCCATCGGCCCGATCTGGTCAAAAGAAGAAGCCATGGCGATAAGACCGGAGCGGGAAACCGCGCCGTAAGTGGGGTTAAGCCCGACAATGCCGCAAAATCCGGCCGGCTGGCGGATGGAACCGCCGGTGTCCGAGCCAAGCGCCGCCAAACAGCCATCCATGGCCACGGCCGCCGCCGAACCGCCGGAAGAACCGCCGGCAACCCGAGACAAATCATGAGGATTTTTAGTAACGCCGTAAGCGGAATTTTCCGTTGAGGCGCCCATGGCAAACTCGTCCATATTGGTCCTTCCTATAAATATCGCGCCGGCCTCGCGGATTTTTTTTATAGCCGTGGCGTCGTAAGCCGCCCGATAATTTTCCAGCATTTTGGAACCGGCCGTGCATTTTTTACCCCTTATCAGAATATTGTCTTTGACAGCTATGGGCACTCCCGCCAACGGCTTGTTTTTCGCCCGGCCGGATTTTATTTCTTCGTCAATTTTTTCCGCTTCCTCCATGGCGTCGTCAAAAACTTCCAGATAAGCGTTGATGCCCGGGTTTTTTTCTTTGATGTTTTTAATGTAATAAGAAACAAGTTCTTTGCAGGAAAAATCTCCCTTTAACAACATACTGCGAACTTTTGAAATTGTAAGATTGCTGAACATAGAGAGATTTTTTCAATTTTGATTTTTGACTTGCAGTTTTGACTTTTGCTTTTTGAATTTTGAATTTTTATTCAAACACATGCTTAACTTTAATATACCCGCCTTCTTTTCGCGGGGCCGCGTCAACAAGTTCTTCGGCGGAAAAATCTTTTTTTGCCGCTTCAACATCTTCTCTTAAAATATTTTTCAAGCCAGCCGCTTTGGCGGCAAGAGCTTCTTCTCCGGAGGTCGTTGCTTTTCGCAGCTCGGAAATATAACCCAAAATCGCCTCAAAATCTTTTTGAAGTTCGCTTTTCTCCGAAGAGTCAAGTTGGATTCTGGCCAACAGAGCCAGTTTTTCCACATCAACCATAATGGTTTAATTCTGCCTTATTCGCCATCTGAAATCAACTTATCTTTAGTAATTAATTAGGTATTCAAATTTAACTTGGAAGTAACTTGGAAGCGAAACTTCCAAGTTACTTCCAAGTGGACTTGCCCAGCCGCAAAAGACATCGGATGTCCATTGGACATCCGATGTCTAAACTTGAATCATTAAGAACTTAAGAAAGTAGTTCCTTTACTATCCTGGTCACCGTCGCTCCGTCGGCCTTGCCTTTGACTTGCGGCATCAGTATCGCCATAACTTTGCCGATTTCTTTTTCTCCCTTGGCGCCGGATTGTTCAACAGATTTTTTAGCCAACTCCCTTACTTCACTTTCGCCGAGTTGTTCCGGCATATAAGCAGAAAGAACAGAGGCTTCCGCCTTTTCCCTTTCAGCCAGCTCCGCTCGGCCGGCTTTTTCGTAAATTTCTATGGAATCTTTCCTTTTTTTTATTTCCCTGGAAACAACCCGCAGAACTTCCTCGTCGTTTAAGGAAACCGCCGCCTCCGTCGCTTCCCCGCCGGATTTTATTATCTTCGCCCTTTTTTCTATCTCAGCGTTGCCGATGGCGGCGTTGACCATCTTCAAAACCGATAATTTCACTTCTTCTTTGGCCTTAAAAGCCTCTTTAAAATCGGCTTT
This sequence comes from Candidatus Paceibacter sp., assembly GCA_013360865.1. NCBI lineage: Bacteria > Bacillati > Minisyncoccota > Minisyncoccia > Minisyncoccales > Candidatus Paceibacteraceae > Candidatus Paceibacter > Candidatus Paceibacter sp. The sequence goes on along the minus strand of JABWAS010000004.1, from coordinate 56,278 downwards.
TATTTTTTCTTTAAGAGTCATGTTTCAATTGTAGCACAAAATGTTAAAATTAAAATGACGTTTGCTTATGAAGAAAAAGGCGTACATAGTTTTCTTGTCTCTCATCAGCGTCTTCCCCGCCGTCATGCTTATTTCCTTTTCCTTGGAAGCGGCGAGGTCTGCCGGAGAGCTTATCGGCCCAAAACTCCAAAAAATATTTCCCTTTTCCGAAGCAGCCATTTACAACTATCAGGCCAACGCCGCGGCCGTCGCTGTTCCGGCCGCGGAAGACTCTGAAGATAACGCCGATTTTTTGCCAGAACCGCCTCCAAAGCTCGAAGAAACCGTTTTGCTTTTCGTAGGCGACATAATGTTAGGGCGGGGAGTTGAAAAATCAGTAGAAAAGAACGGGGGTGAATTTTCTTTCCTTTTTGAAAACGCTGAATTTATAAAAGCGGCGGATATAACTTTCGGCAATCTAGAGGGGCCGATTTCGGATAAGGGCAGCGACCGCCGCAACCTCTATTCGTTCCGGTTCAAGCCGGAAACAGCCAGCGCGCTGAAAGCCGCCGGTTTTGACGCCCTGTCTTTGGCCAACAACCATACCGGCGACTGGGGACGAGAGGCTTTTGAAGACACCGTCTCCAGACTGACGGCTCAAAACATTCCGCCCGTCGGGGGTGGAATTAACGAAGAAGAAGCATCTTCGCCGAAAGTTATTGAAATAAACGGATTAAAAATTGGTTTCCTCGGCTTCAGCGACGTCGGCCCGGACTGGCTGGCCGCCAATGAAGACAGTTCCGGAATCTTAATCGTTGACAATGGCTTTAAAGAAAAAATAAAAGAAGCGTCGCGAAGCGTTGACGTCCTGATAACATCATTCCATTTTGGCGATGAGTACCAAAAAAATCCGAACCAAAGACAAAAAAACCTGGCCCGCGCCGCCATAGACAACGGCGCTAAAATAGTGGTCGGCCACCATCCACATGTCGTTCAGGGAACGGAAGAATACAACGGAGGATTTATCGCCTACAGTCTGGGCAACTTCATCTTTGACCAGAATTTTTCCGAAGACACCATGCGCGGCGCGGCGCTGGAAGTAAAACTGTCGGAGGACGGAGAAATCAAATCGGCGGAAATGAAAAATATCAAAATAAATCAATTTTTCCAGCCGGAATTAGCTCAATAGGACTAAGAATTCCCGCTCGTTCAAAATTTTGACTCCCAATTCTTTAGCCTTTTCGTATTTTGAGCCTGGTTCGCGTCCGGCCACCACATAATTGGTTTTTTTGGAAACCGTTTCGGCGACGCGCCCACCCAACGCTCTTATTTTTTCCTTCGCTTCTTCTCTCTCCATTGATTCCAGCGAACCGGTTAAAACAAAAGTATTGCCGGCGACTTTCCCCGATACAGGCGCTTCCTTTCCCGGAACAATAATTTTTATCTTGCTCAAAATTTTTTCCAAAAATTTTACATTATGCTTGTCTTTAAACCAGTCATAAACGCTTTGCGCCACTTTCGGCCCGACACCCTCTATTTTCTGCAGATATTCCAGCGACAAATTTCCATAAATTTTTATAAACCTTTTTTCATCGGCCGGAAATTTATTTGCCAAAAGAATAGCTGTTTCTTCGCCTACGTGAGTTATGCCGATGGCCGTCAAAAATCTTTCCAAAGTTATTTCCCGCCGGCTGTTTATTGAATCTATTATATTTTTAGCCGACTTTTCCCCGAATCTTTCCAGCGGCGACAAGTCTCCTTCTTTGAGGTCAAACAAATCGCCGGCGTCGGAAATTAGGTTGTTGTCCAAGAGCGTGTCTATTATTTTCGGCCCAAGCCTTTCAATGTTAAAAGCCTTTCTGGAAACAAAATAATACAGTCCCCGGCGGTGTCGCGAGGGGCAATTTTTGTTGACACATTTGATAATAGGGCTGCCTTCTTCCTGTTCCAATTTGCTGTCGCACATCGGGCAGTTTCCCGGCATTTTGAAATTTTTCTCTTTGCCCGTCCGCAGTTCCGCCAAAACCTTCACCACTTCCGGTATCACGTCGCCCGCCTTCTGGATGATGACCGTATCGCCTATCTTCAACCCCAGCCGTTTTATTTCTTCCACGTTGTGCAGAGTCGCCCGGCTGACAGTAGTTCCCGCCACGGAAACCGGCCTGAGATGCGCCACCGGAGTCAGCGCGCCGGTGCGACCCACTTGCACCACAATATCTTCCACCACCGTCGTCACCTGCTCGGCTGGAAATTTGAAGGCGATGGCGAAGCGCGGCGCCTTGCCTGTATAACCCAGCTTTTCCTGCCACTCGCGATTGTTGAGCTTGAGTACCACGCCGTCTATCCAGTAATCTTCTTTGTCTTTTTTCTTCTGCCATTCTTTCCAGTACTCAATAACTTCGCCGATATTCCGGCATAGGCGGTGATTTTTGTTGACTTTAAAGCCGAGATTTTTCAAAGTTTCCAATTCTTCCGCCTGCGTTTCCGGCAGCGGAAAATCCGCCCAGGCCAAATCATAGACGAAGCTGTCCAGTTTTCTGGAAGCGGCGATTTTCGGGTCCAATTGGCGGATGGAGCCGGCGGCAGCGTTGCGTGGATTGGCGAAGAGCGGCAAACCGGCTTTTTCCTGCTCTTTATTCAGCCTTTCAAACTCCTTCTTGCTCATCCAGATTTCTCCTTCCACCACCACATCAACTTCTTTTTCCAGCTTTAAAGGCACACTTTCCACCGTCTTGATGTTTTGAGTGACGTCTTCTCCGATCACTCCGTCGCCTCTGGTGGCGGCGGTTTTCAGAATCCCTTTTTCGTAAGTCAGAATAATTTTAAATCCGTCAATTTTCAGTTCGCAAACGTATTCAAGAGGAAGGGGAACTTGGACATCCAGTGTCCACTTGGACATCGGATGTCCAAGTTCCTTGGCCAACATTCTTTTTATACGCTCGTCAAAATCCACCGCCTCCTGCTCGGTAAAAATATCGTCAAAAGACCACTGCCGGACTTTGTGGGTTATCTTGGTGAATTTATCCAGCGGCTGGCCGCCCACTCTTTGCGTCGGCGAATCGGGCGTAATGTATTGCGGACATTGTTTTTCCAATTCCGCCAGTTCATGCTTGAGCGAATCCAGCGCCGCCTCCGAAATTTCCTGCCGATCCAGAACATGATAAAGATACCGATGATGATTTATCAGTTCGCGCAATTTTTCTATGCGGGTTTTTGGATCATGTGTCTTTTGCATAAGCAGCTCATCGAAGTCCGGTTTCGACGAGAAATGAAAGAGATTTAATACCCGTACTCTATAATCACCTTGCCGTTTCCGGAATTGACTCCGGTTTGAGTAGATGGATCTGTTGCTGAACCGTCAATGTAACTGGAACCGCCTCCGCCGCCGCCCCTGTTCCAGTTACCAACAGCTTCCCCCGATCCGCCGCCGCCTCCATAATATCCTCCTCCTCCACCTCCACCCCCCATAATTCCACCTCCTCCCCCCAGACCAAAAGTGCCCGAATATCCAATATTACCTATACATTTTCCAAATCCATCTTGGAAGCACCCTCCGGAGCCTCCAGATATCTGACTTGCTCCTCCGCCGCCATACCCTTCTCCGCTTAATCCGTATAATCCACCCCCCGCTCCGCCCGCTCTTAAAATAACAATATCGTCACTACCTGCGCAATACCCTGTGCTTCCTCCGCCTCCTCCCGCAACAATAATCCTGCTCTCTAAGGCGCTTTTATTATTTCCCGTAATTCTTCTTACATCGGATGCCCCACCCCCACTAGGGTTTCCTGTGCCATTTGCAGCACCGCCATTAAAAGAAGAATTGTCTCCGCTCCCGCCAACATAAACATAAAGCTTTTCGTTGGGCGTAACCGTAAAAGCAGCTTGTGCCACTCCACCAAAACCGCCGCCAATACTTTTAGAATTACCTGAACAAGTTGTCAAAGCTCCTCTACCCTCCGCTCCGTAAGCGGTAATTTTAATATTGTTAACTCCCGTAGGCACAACGAATGTTTGATAGTCGCCAGTGTAATTAAAAGTTAAAGTGACTGGTGGCTGAACTTTATTCAACGTCAATCTTATCGCCCTCTCCACTTTAAATGGCGAAACGGCGCCGCAGTCGGTGTTATAGCCTCTTGATTCTATTATCGTCTGGGTCGGCGATGAGGCCTTGTCCACTTTCACGCTCACGCACGAACTGTTGCCAAGGTTAAGAGTGAAGTTGCTGATATTGGTGGAAAAATTATTATTGACAGTATTGCCGGCGCAAGACACGCTGTTCGCGGAATTAAAAGCGCTTTGGGTTAGCCCCGGGTGTTTTATTTCCCAGAAAAAGGCGCACTCCACTCCGGCATCGGCGGCGGAGAATGCCACCTGCGACTCGCGGCCCAAACCGGAAATTTTTGTCTCCCTTATTATCACGTCCGAAACTCCCAGCCCGATGGAAAGAATGATGCTGATAACGAGAAGAGACATAAGCAGGGTAAAACCCCCTGTCAAATAAGATTTGAGCCGATTTTTGAGAAACATTTTTCCAAAGTGAGTTTTAAAATATTTTTCTCGTTTCATGGCGTCTTTTTTGTCTAAACACGCTTCATAGTATATAAGTTTAAACGGTTTTCTTGATTTTGTTGACTGTGATAGTCCTTGATTGTGCTGCTCAAATCTTAATTTTAAATTTCTGGTAAAACCAGTATACATCTTTCTGTCTTTCAGTGATTTTAAAATGTAAGTGTAATAGAACATATCTCCAGAAATTTAAAATTATTTGACAGGGTTAACTTCCCGAATCCAGCTTCCTCTGCGCCACCGTCGCCTGGATGTTCAGCTTTGATTTCAGTTTTTCTTTTAATCCGGACTCGCCGTTTATGCGAATGACGACCAGCGGCTGTTCGCTGTCGTTGGCGCCGGTTCCGGAAACGTCAAAAGAAAGTCCGGTGATGTTGACGTCATCGGCTGTCATCATTGACTGACTGGAATTGACCGTTCTTGATATGTAACCCCCGGCGCTTCCGGTTTCCAGCTTATAAATAACGACCGCCCCTGTGGAATCAGTGAAAGAAAAGCAACCCGCTCCGCAGGAAGAGTAGCCGTTTCCGGCCCTGATGTCCCTGGTTATCGCCTCCATGGCGTAGTTAAGATTGCCGTTGACTTTGCGAAAAGATTCCGTCTTCCATTGCATGTCAATCAAATTCAAAAACGCCGCCAGAGAAACCGTCATCACGATGGCAAACACCCCCACGGCCACGATTATTTCTATGAGAGTAAAACCCCCTGTCAAATAAGATTTTCCGTTTGTTTTTAATTCACTATTCTTGATTCGTAATTCTTGATTCATAATCACCTCCAATTAAAAATATTATCCTGCAAAAGCATTGATTTTTGCCCGAACCGGCCGTTCCATTTTACTTCCACGTTAACTCTGGCCTCGTTGCCGCCGTTTAAGGTGCCGTCAATTTTGACGGTTCTGGTATAAATTGTGCCGTTGGAGCCGGAATAACCATAACCGTCGCCGACTTTGTTCAAAACGGGGCAACCGGTTTCCGGACATTGGTCTACCTTACCATCGCGCGCGTCTATGTAACAACCAACCTTGTTTGTTTTTTTCCCGCCGCCGCCGCCGCTGCCTCCCGCATCGATAATTACTTGGCCATTTCCCGTTTCCACGCCGCTTTGAGTTGTGCCTCCAGACGGAACATAGCTACTTCCACCGCCACCACCGCCGCCACCAGAATATGGCCAACAAGAGCCGTCGTAAGTCCCTGACCCGCCACCACCGCCGCCGTAATACCCACCACCACCACCACCACCACCACCACCATCATACCACCCATTACCGCCGTTGCCGCCGTTGCCGCCGTTGCCTGGTACACCAGGTGTACCATTTTGACTACCTTTACCTCCTACTCCACCCGATAACAACGTTCCACCCATTCCTCCAAAACCCACGCAACCAGCATTGTCTCCATCACCTCCGCCACCAGACCCTCCACGACCTGGTTTAGAACCATAAGCCCCCCCTCCTCCTCCACCGCCAGCAACAAGTACTCTATCAGAAAAGTTGGTTCCATTAAGTCTGACGTCAGAAGCACCACCACCATTACCTCCATGAGCGGGGGTTGGTACACCACTCCCTCCATTACCTCCACCATTGTAACCACTGGAACCGCCTACGTATACATGTAAAATATCGTTTGAGGTAACGGAAATTGTCCCCTTAGCCATACCCCCTAATCCCCCGGGGGCTGCTCCGTAAGCCGTAATTTCAACACTTGTCACGCCAGGAGGAATTTTACACTCTTGAGCCGTTCCAGTATAATCAAAAGTAGTGATTCCGGAATTACAAAGCGGCATGTCAACTAAAACGCACTCATCCAACCCATCCAGCCAATCGCTTCCGGAATTTCCGCTCAATACGTTATCGTCCCGCACCTTTCTCACGTATTCTATAGCCTCCTGCGCCAGATAAAAGGCCGTCAGTTGGTCTTGCGACACGGAAGCGTTGCTGATGCTTTTTATCGCCATGGTCAGCGGTCCGGCCACCGCGGCGGAAAGAAGCGCTATAGCAACAATAGTTTCTATGAGAGTGAAACCTCTTGTCATTTTTGACAGAATTATTTTACCTTTCTGGTTTTGACATTTGAACTTTAACATTTGAGCTTAATTATCCTTGATGCTTATCTGCCCGTTAAACCAGACATAAAGATATTTCGGAGGCACAAGGTTGCCCAGCGAATCAACTCTTATCCGGGCGTATGAGCAGGAGGAGCATTCGTAAACCCCGCCGGAATCGTCTACGCCGCGGACGTAAGCGATTACCGCTGTTCTGCCTCTTGGGTAGACAATATCAACTTTTTGATAAGAAGCGCAACTTGAAGATTTTTGACACAGTTCCACTGTACCAACCTGGGTAGAATTATTTATGCTAAAAAATTCAACACATTCGGTGTCGGAGCAATCGGCGGATGCTCCTCCATAAGTTCTGCTGTTGTTGGTGTCGGCAAAAATAGTAAAATTATTTTTATCTTTTTCAAAATGTATTCCATAGTCCGGAAATGGATTTGAAACGCTTTTATCGAATTTTTTGACAGCTAAGGAGTTTGACTGCGCCTGCCTTACCGCCAAAGCTATCTCGGCCGTCGTTTTTTTGAGAGCTATCCGGCGGTTAAACTTGGGGTAACCAGCAAAAATAACCATGTTAACCATGGCGATTATGGAAACTATCACCAAAAGCTCCATAAGGTTAAACCCCTGCTGATTCTTAACCTTTTTGACAGAAATCATTGACTGAATTTTACACCCGCAGACTATTTAATCCAATATTTTAAGTGGATAAGTCTGGTAACGCTTTGCTTTATTCAAACTTAAAAGTTACTTTGGCCGGAGCCTTTACCATCACTTCATAGGGAGACCTTTTTTCTTTTTTCCCGTTAACGTAGAAAGACCAATTTTTATTACCATCGCCGTTTTGCTTGCCGTCAATTCTTTTGACGGAAAAATTTTCTCCGGCTTCTAAATTCGTCCCGGAAATTGCCGCCACTTGCTGGAGCAGGCTCCACGCCCGATTTTCCTCCTTTAAAAATGTCTGGTAAGATTTTTGGCTGTCGCCGAAATCAAGAGTCAGAACGATTTTTTTGGCCGTATCGGCGCTTCTGGGGAAAAAATAAACAAGCCCGCTTAAAACAAAAATGGCCACTACGGAAAATTGAATCACTTTTTTCGTTTTTTCTTTTTGCGACTTTTTCATTTTCATCAAAAAATTATATTGCTAAAGAAAAAGTTTGTTATTTTGTCTCCCAGGAAAAACACTATTGCGGCGCCCAGTATCATAAACGGCCCGAACGCTATGGCGCTCTTCATATTATACTTCCTTTTGGCAAGCCACAAAAGGAAGATACTCACAGCCGCGCCGATCCAATAGGAAAGCAGGATGGCGGTTATGCCTTTTTCCACGCCCAAAAACCAGCCAAGGCCGAGGGCCAGCTTGGCGTCGCCGAAACCCGTCCATTTACCTTTGGACACACCCCAGAGCAAGGCAAAAAAGGCGAATAATATAAAACCGGCTAAGAAGCCTCTCCAGTCAAAAATCCGAAATCCGAAATCAGAAATCCGAAACAAATTCCAATTTTCTAAATTCCAAATACTAAACAAACTCAAAAACGCCAAGCCGTTGAAAATCCAGACGAACAAATCCGGTATTATCTGGTGGCGATAATCGTAAACGGCGATAATAATCAGCAAAGAAAAAATCGCAAAGAGATAAATGGAATTAAAAATTGGGAATAAAGAATTAGGAGTTAATAACAAATCACCTTGATTCATGATTCTTAATTCGTAATTCGTAATTAAAACAAAGATCAGCCCTGTCAAAATCTCCACCAGCGGATACTGAAACGATATTTTGCTCCCGCAGTCTGAACATCTTCCTTTTTGCCAAATAAAGCTGGAAACCGGAACAAGCTCATACCAGCGCAATTTTTTGCCGCAGGAAAAACACTTTGACCGGCCGGAAAAAAAAGACTGCCCGGTGTTGTAACGCAAAATAACAACATTCAAAAAACTGCCGACAACGGCGCCGAAGAGGAAAATAAGGAAATAAAGATATAAATTCAAAGATACAGGCATTATTAATATGTTAGCATCTATATTCAAAACCCCTCATCGACGTCCGACGTCGATGAGGGTATAATGGTATAGTTATACCTATGATTAGAGAAGAAAAGCTTACTATTGGAGAATACTATCATGTATATAGCAGGGTTATTTTGGGCATGCCGGAATTTAGCGACAAAGACAATGCAAACAAATTAGCCCAAACATTTTTATTAGCCAACTCAACAAAATCCAGTCAGGCTTTCGATTATCTTAGAAATTACCGAACAGCCACGCTTGAAAAAGCGATTGAAATATCAAAATCAGGGGAAAGACTTTCAGAAATATTATGCTACGCAATAATGCCCAATCATTATCATCTTTTAATAAAAGAAATTAAAGAAAACGGAGTAAGTGATTTTATAAGAAGATGCAATACATCAATAGCAAAGTATATAAACACAAAAAATGAAAGGAGGGGTTCTTTGTTTGAAGGCAGTTTCAAAGCAAAGCATATTGATTCAAATGAATATCTTTTGCATTTGTCAGTTTACATACACTTAAACCCTTTGGATTTTCTGAGTAGTAAGGATTGGAGAGAAAATAAATTAAAAAACTGGGAATTGGAAAAGAAAAAAATCCTAAGCTACAAATGGTCAAGTTTAAGACACTACCTTACCCCTTCATCGACGTCGGACGTCGATGAGATAATATCAGGAATTGAAATTATCAAAAATCAATTTAAAGACGAGTCGGACTACGAAAGATTTATAAAAGAGTGGTCTGTTGACTCATTAAATAAAATGGGTGGTTTAATTATTGAGTAGCTAAGCTATCATCCGTCCGACGTCGATGAGGGGCGTCGATGAGGGGATGATGTGGATAAGGAAATTGATGATTTTTACGCCATTGTTATACTGAAAGCATAAAATTTTTTGAAAAATTTTACTAAAGGTCGCAATTATTAAAAATAATTTTATGAAAAAACAGTTTAAAAAGGGTTTTACTTTAATAGAGCTCTTGGTTGTCATTGCCATTATCGGCATACTCTCCAGCGTGGTTTTGGCCAGCCTCAACTCGGCCAGAGTAAAAGCCAGAGATGTCAAAAGAATAGCCGACTTAAAGCAAATAAGGACAGCTCTTGATATGTACTATAACGACAACAACCAGGAGTATCCGGCCGACCTCGCGGCTTTGGTAACCGGCAATTATATGCCGGCAACCCCGGCGGACCCGCTTAATTCCGGCAATTACATTTACCAGTACACTGGTATTTCCAGTGATGTAAGCGGCGCACCGTGCGACAGCTATCATATTGGCGCCACTTTGGAAGACACCGGCAACGCCATCTTTGATTCTGATATTGACAATGAAGGTGGCGGAACGGTTTGTACTGGAGGAACAGGATCAGATTTTGATGGCGGCGGGGTTGACTACTGTGGAAGTTCAACGGCGACCACCGATGCTTGTTATGACTTGAAACCGTAATCAAGATTAAGAGTTTGTCACAATGAAAACCCCTAGTTAAAACTAGGGGTTTCTTTCTTTCCGCCTTCGGCGGATTAAAACAGCGTGGGCATTTCCACTTGGTGGTGTTGCTGGTTTTTGATGTAGTTTCTTATCTGGTGTTCGTTAATGCCGATGGTGGAAACATAATAGCCTCTTGCCCACAGCGTTCCTTTCGGGAATTTCTTGGTCTTTTTCTTCAGCCACATTGAGGTTTTTCCTTTCATTACCTGGGTTATGTAGGCGACGGAATATTTGGGCGGAATGGATACAAACAGATGGATGTGTTCGTCTCCGATGTGCCACTGCTGGATTACAAGTCCTTTCCATTTGGCTATGTACTTGAACATTCTTTTCAGCTCTTGTTTAATAAAAGGTGGTTCCAACACTTTTCCACGGTATTTGGAACACCAGACAACGTGATAATCGCAGATCCATGTTGAGTGGGTCAGCTGATACAATCGCTTGTTCATACGCAAAAATCACCTTAGGTTGTTAATATCGACTTAAGGTGATTTTATTACAAGGACTTCGTCTTTAAACGCACACCCCAGCTAAAGCTGGGGGTTTATGGGGGTAACACAAAACCCTCCGGCATTTGCCGGAGGGTTTTGTGTTGATTATTGTTTTTAAAAATAAATTTAAAAATAAATAAAACCAAACTAATTAGTGACAGAGAAACATTGTTCTGTTCCACCGCTCGCAATACAAGACGCTGCGTTGCCATAGAAAACCGTACCAACCGTAACATCAGTATCAGAAGTAAGCACCGGATTATTTACATCTTCAAGCCTCGCTCCAAGAACATAAGACGTACAACCTGAGCTGCAAGCAGTGTATGTTCCGCCGCTAAACGTAGCAGGCTGATAATAATATTCGTAAGTGGCTGAAATTGGATCGTCTGGAATTGTTGGGAGATAGCCGGTTGTAACCAGTGCAGCGCTTAAAGCTGTGCCAAAAGTACCAGCAGTATTGCTAAGGGCGGCTGTCGTTGGATATGTTCTGTTAGCATCAAAATAATATTCCAATGCTAACTGAACTTGTTTCAGGTCAGAAATTCTCTTGGCGTCCCTTGATTTCGTTCTCGCGCTGTTTAACGAAGCCAAAACAACGGAGGAAAGAATGCCGATGATGGCGATGACGACCAGCAATTCAATGAGGGTAAAACCTTTCTTTTTGTTAATCATAATGTTTTTTATAAATTAAAATTGATAAACTAATATTTGTTTGATTAAAAATCAAATCGACCAAAATATATTAATTTGCTGTTATTTTACAATAAATTGCCAAAAACAAGCAATTAAGCGGGTGTGGATAAGTTTACCCTGTGAAATAATTCCGCCTTTTGCGGAATTCCCGCTTTGCGGGATTTCACAGGGTCAAAACGCCGCTGTCATATTATAAATCGGCCCGAGAATGGAAATAAGCAGGATGCCGACGGCGCCGCCTAGAAACACTATCATCACCGGCTCTATCAGGCTGACCAGCGTATCCACGGTGGTGTCCACTTCCTTTTTGTAGAATTTACTCAAGGTTTTGAGCATAAAGTCCAGTTTGCCCGTTTCTTCCCCGATTTTGACCATCTGCGTCACCATCATCGGTATTTCTTCGTAGCGGGAAAATGAGTCCGAGATGGACTTGCCTCCTTTTACTTCCAGCGAAGCGTCGGTAAGAATTTTCTTGTATACCTCGTTGCCCACTACGTCGGCCGATATCTCGAGCGATCGGATGGCCGGCACGCCGGCGGAAAGAAGCGTTTCCATATTGTCCGTCATTCTGGAAACGTAAAACTTGGTGTAAAGCCCGCCGACGAAAGGTATTGTCGTCTGAAGGCTGGAAATGGCCATTTTACCCTTTGGAGTTTTGGAATAGCGCCACATAAACGCCGCCCCGCCCATAAGCCCTATCATTATGAACACGCCAAACTGCTTGAAGAAATCGCTGACTCCGATGAGTATTCTGGTGTAAATGGGTATCTGCTGGCCGCTGTCTATCAGCACCGCCGTCAGTTTGGGTATGACGAAAGTGAGCATCAGAATCATAACTATGAAAAAAGTAATGACGACGAACGCGGGATAAATGAGGGCGTTTTTCGTTTTACTGGCGAGCTCGTAGGAGCGTTCCAAATGATCGGCCAGGGCGCGGAATATTTCTTCCAGCTTGCCGGACTCCTCGCCGGACTTGACCATGTTAGCGTAAAACGGGGAAAACACGTCGGGGTGCTTGCCCATGGAGGCGGAAAGCGGCGAGCCGCCTTTGATGTCCTCCACGATTTCCGTCAGGACGCTTTTAAGCCGCAGGTTCTTAGTCTGTCCGGACATCAACCTGAGCGAATCCAGCACTGATATTTTGGCCTCAAAAAGGGTGGACAACTGGCGGGATAAAATAACGATGTCTCTAGGTTTGACGCGATTGAAGAACCCGAAACTGGCCGAAAGTCCGCCAAATAATCCTCCTTTCTCTTTGGTCGGCTTGATAAAGGTGATGATGAGTCCCCTGTTTTGCAGGGAGTTTATGGCCACTTCCATACTGGAAGCTTCTATGCTTCCAGAGCTGGATTGGCCTTCCATGTTTACGGCTGTGTATTGGTAAAGCATTTTATTTAATCAATTTAATCAACGAACGACTCCAGGCCTCTTGGGTTAAGCGAGTGAGACAGCGCGTCCTTCATGGCTATCTCGCCCCGGCGCACCAACTCGGCCAGCGAGCGATTCAAGCTGACCATTCCCTGCTCGTAGCCGGTTTCTATCACCATATCTATTTCGTGGGTCCGGCCTTCCCGGATTAAAGTTCTGACGGCCGAAGTGCCCACCAGAAGCTCGTAAGCGGGGATTCTGCCGCCGGAAATTCTTGGCAGAAGCCGCTGGGAAAATATGCCAAGGAGCACGCTGGCCAGCTGGACTCTTATCTGGTTCTGCTGGTTGGCGGGGAAAGAGTCTATGATTCTGTCCACCGTCTGGGCGGCGTTGTTGGTGTGAAGCGAAGACAAAATCAAATGTCCGGTTTCGGCGGCAGTGACGGCCGTGGAGATGGTTTCCGTGTCGCGCATCTCTCCTATCAGGGCCACATTGATGTCCTGGCGGAACATTGAACGCAACGCGGTATGGAAGTCGGGAGTGTCGTTTCTCACTTCCCGCTGGTCTATGATGGACTTATCTTGGACGTAAAGATATTCCATCGGGTCTTCCACGGTGAGAATGTGCTCGGCGCCGGTGTGGTTGATGCTGTCTACCATAGCCGCCAGGGTGGTTGATTTGCCGTGGCCGATAGGCCCCACCACAAGGAAAAAACCCTGTTCTTTTTTGGCGAAATCGTAAAGCACTTCCGGCAAATTGAGCTCCTGCAGGTTCATTATTCTATTCGAAATGAGCCTCAAAGCCGCTCCTATAAACCCCCTCTGGTAAAAGGCGTTGACCCGGAAACGGACCTTGTCTTCATAAGCGTAGGAAAAGTCCCATTCCTTTTTCTCCAGCAGTATTTTTTTGTCCTCATCGCCCAGCATGGCGAAAACCAGCCCCTGCGTGTCCTCCGGAGTCAGAATCGGCATATTGACCAGCGGCAGAAGCGAACCGGCCACGCGGATGGTGGGGTGCCGGCCGGCGCTTAAGTGCAGATCGGAAGCGCCTTCTTTGATACAGACGAGTATGAGCTCTTTTAATTCTTTTTTGTAATCTTTCATTGATTTTTATTTTGCTTAATCGCGGCGCCCGTGAGCGAATTAACTTTTTTGACCACTTCCGACGGGGTGAAGTAGGCCTTGACCACGAAGTCAACCGCGCCCAGCTCCATCGCTTTGTCGGTTTGGTTTTTCTGCCCCAGATTGGACAGAACTATTATTTTGCTTTTGGCGGCCAGTTTTTCCTTGCGCAAATTTTCCATAAATTCAAACCCGTCCATGCCGGGCATAACCACGTCCAGCAAAATCAGCCCCGGATCCAGGCCGTTTTTGATTTTCGCCAAAGCGTCCTTGGCGCTGCGGGCTATCTCCACTTCAAAATCTTCTTCTTTAAATTTGGCGGCATACATTTCCAGCAGGAATTCGTCGTCGTCTATTATCAAAATTTTGCGTTTTTCCATAATGTTCAAAACTCTGTTGTTAATAATATCACCGATGGCAGAATGTGGGAAACGGCCGCTGTTTATAACTTTATAATTTTATAAACTCCTCAAAGCTTATCGCGCCGTTTAACATTTTCATAAGGCCGTCTTCTTTCATGGTGAGCATTCCCTGCCGGCGAGCTTCTTTCATTATTTCCGGCTCCACCGGATTATTTAAAATTATGCTTTCCAGCTCCGGAGTTTTATAAAGCACCTCAAAAACTCCGATTCTGCCTTTGGTTCCTCTCGGGCAGGTCGGGCTTATCGCCCCTTCGTAGATTTTTTCCGGCAGTTTGAACTTGCCTCTTGCTTCTTCCGGCATGTTTTTTATCTCGTGGTTTATCATCTCCTTCATCGCTCTGTCCAAAGCCACCTCGTTGCGGGAATCGGAGCACAAACTTCGGACCAGCCGCTGGCCGATGGCCATCAAAAGCGTCGGCGCGATAAGAAAGGGGTCCACGCCCATATCAATCAGTCTCGGCACCACGCCGGCGGCGGAGTTGGTGTGCAAAGTGGAGAAAACCAGGTGGCCGGTAAGCGCGGCATGGATGGCCAAACCAGCCGTCTCCTTGTCTCTTATCTCGCCGACCATGATGATGTCCGGGTCCTGGCGCAAAATGGAACGCAAGCCGCTGGCGAAGTCGTACCCTATTTCCGGCCGCACCTGCGACTGGCTCATGCTCTCAATGTTGTACTCTACCGGATCTTCAAGGCTGACCACGTTGTTCGTCTCTCTGTCCAGATCCTCCAACATGGCGTACAAAGTTGTGGTTTTTCCGGAACCTGTCGGACCGGTAAGCAATATCAGTCCGTACGGTTTGTCTATCATATCTTTGACAATCTTCATCTGCGGATCGGAAAAGCCGAGCTCCTTAAGAGTTTTAACTCCTTTTTCTTTGTCTAAAATACGGATAACCACTTTTTCCCCGAAAAAAGACGGGAAGGTGGAAACGCGGAAGTCAATTTCCCTACCCTCTATGCGGGCGTCAAAACGCCCGTCCTGCGGTTTCCTCTTCTCGTCTATCTTCATATCGCATAATATTTTTATCCTGGAAACGACGGCCTCATGGACGCTCAACGGGAGGACAATGCTGGTATAAAGGCTGCCATCCACACGGAAGCGCACCTTGAGCTTGTCTTTAGTCGCCTCTATGTGGATGTCGGAAGCGTTGCCTTCTATCGCGTGCCTTAAAATAACGGCGACTATTTTGGTAATAGGCGCCTCTTCCACTATCTTGGACTCGGCGCTCATCATCGCCTTGGAAACGTCTTCCGAAGACGAACCGGCGCTGGCCAGCTCCATCTCCAGATCGCCCAAAGCCTTGGATACTTCCCCGCCCAGACCTTTGTAGCCGTCCACCACCAGCTCAAAATCCTCTTCCGTAATGAGAAAAAGTTTAAGCGGTACGTCCATTTTGGAAATGATGAACTGCAAAGCCTCCCTAGCCTCAATGTCGGACGGGTCCACTATGCCCACATCCAAAGAATCATCCTTCATCCCCAGCGGCACAAACCGATAATGACGGGCGGCTTCCTCCGGAATCTTGCGAAGCATTTCGTAAGGCACGTCGCCTTTCTGGATGCGGCGGACGGGCAGACCGGAAAGCTCCGCCTTGGCGGCCAAAATTTCTTCCTCCGGCACACCCTCGGCCTCCAGCAGTTTCTCAATGGAAATTCCCTCTTCCGAAGATTTGGTTAAAAGACCTGCCAGTTTTTCGGAGCCGATCGTTCCTTTTTTGACTAAAAAATCAGTAAAACGCATTTTTAAAATATATAAGAATCAATGCCGAAAAGTCCTCCCGCCGACTATTGGGCGAAAGGATTGCTCTTGCCGAGGTTTTCCGGCGGCAGAGAGGTAGAAAAATCAATCAGGCCGGAGAAAACCGGGTCGTTTAAAAAATCGGCGTCCAGAGAGATTCCATTGACCGTGTTTAAAACCCCGACAATCTCGGCGATTTGCGGGTCCTGCGCCGCGGACGCGCCAAATTGACCGCCAAAGCCGCCGCCTCCGGCGACGCCGGTAAGCGTTGAAGGCGGGCCCTGCGGCTTCTTCATGGAGTAATAGGCTACACCAGCCCCAAAGATTATTATTATTAAAGCGATTATTTTAAAACTTTTGTTCATGTTTTTGCTTAAATTGCCCTCTCCGGCGCCTGCCGATATGTGTCCGCCTCAATCAAAAACTCCAAAGCCCCCGCGGAAGAACTGGTGACTTTGACGTTTTTTAAATCGGTAAGGCGCAAACTTTTTTCCAAATCTCTAAGGAAACTATAAAAAGCCTCATAGGAACCGCTAAGCTTGGCGGTAAAAGACACAGTCTCGGCGCCCCGCGGCACGGAGCCCGTCTGGTCAGCGGCCTGATTTTCGCCGGAATCCGAAACAGACATGTCCTTTACCTCCACGCTTTTCAAAGTCAGGCCGCTTCTGGCCGCCAGGCCGTCCAGATCAACCGCCAGCTTCATCGTCTCCGGTTTGGATGGGATAGCCTTGTCCACTCTCTCTCGCTCGTTTTCGGAAATCTGATTGTAATCGCCCAAAATTTTATCCACCGACTGCTTTATTTTCTTGGACGATTCCATGGCGCCGCTGTAGGAAGCTTCTTTGGCGCGCAACAGCTTCACCTCGGCGAACTCGGTTTTCGTTTTGGTAAAAAAGATTATCACCGCCGCGGCCACGAAAAATATTGAAACAATAATCTTAAACATTTGATTAAGGGTTGTATTTTATAACCTCCGGTTTGAGGTTGAGCTTAAGGTTGAATTTTATCCCGCCGCGAGGATCGGCCGCCAGGTTGGAAAAGGAGGAGCTTTTAACGAAACTGTTCTTCTCAAACACGCCTGATTGGACCGCCAAAGCCGGATAACCGCTGGCCGCGCCGGTCAAAGACAAGGCCGGGCCGCCGTCGGGCGACAAGGTCAGGCTCATATCGCCGTAGGTTATTTCCCTTACGGTAAAATCCTGCAGAAAATCAAAAACGCCGGAAACGGCCACGTGCTTGCCAGCCAGATTCCGGACCAGTTCTATTTTTTTGGAGAAAGTCACCACCTCGCTTAAAGTCTCCGTTTCAAAAGATTCCCTCTGCCGCTTCAACGACGAGCCAAGTTGTTCAATATTGTCGCCGAGCGCCTGCTTGTACATAAGCAAAGCGCCCCAGGACGCGCCGGAGATTAAAGATAAAAATACGGAGAGCAAAATGAAGGAGCCAAGACTGCCGGCGCGCCTGCGTTCCGGCTGGCCGATGGTCTTCTTCGGAATAAAAGACATTTTGTCTTCCATATCAATATTTTAACCTGTCAAATTTTTAAAGCAAAAAGGGGCTATCCACATTTACCCTGTGAAATGATTTTTTAATTGGAAATTTAAACTTGGAAGAAACTTGGAAGCGAAACTTCCAATTGGAAGTTTCGCTTCCAAGTTCTCGGCGAAGCTATAATTCCCCCAGCGCTAAACCAGTAGCCACGGAAAAGTTCGGCCCGATCTCTTTCAGGATTTTGTCCAAAAATACCGGATGTTCGGTTTTGCCGAACGGATCCGCCGCCTCCACTTCCACTGTCAGCCTTTTCACCCCGTGGCCGCTCAATCCTTTCAACAAAGAACCGCCGCCGGTAAAGATGATTTTGCTCACCGAGCGGTTGTGCCTGGCCTGAAAATCTTTGAGGAAAACGCCGATCTCATGGAAAATATAATCCAGTATCGGCTTCATCACGTCCACTATTTCCTGATGTTCCGGCAAGTCGGAAAGGCCTATCTCCTTTTTCATCTCCTCCGCTTTGGCGAAATCCACGCCCAAAGACTGGGCCATGGCCAAAGTGATGTCGTGCGAGCCTTTGTTTATCAAGTGCGATGATTTGATGATACCGTAATCCACCACGGCCATTTTGGTGGAAGCGGAACCGAAGTCCACGACGGCGATGGTCGGACTGCCGCGGCTGATGGCGGAGCGCACCACGCTGAACGCCTCTATCTCATAGGAAGCGGCTTCCAGTCCGGCTTTCTTGATGATGTTTTTGTAATCGTTGATAACGTCGTTGTGGATGGCCACCAGCAGCACCTCGGTGGAGTTGGTCGGTTTGGCCTGATTTTTATTGTCCGAGGTTTTGGGTATCGCCCACCAGTCCAGCGCCACTTCGGAAACCGGAATGGGAATGTGGCGCCTGGCCTCCATTGCGATTATTTCGGAAATGTTGCTGTCGTCGGCGACCGGCAGGGTGATTATTTTGACGAAGCTGGAGCGCAGCGGAATGGCCACTTTGGCCGCGGTGGCCTTGGCGTTGGACTCTTTGACCACGTCCCGCACCGCCTCGGCGATTTTGTCTTCCGGCAGTTTGATGTTCTGTCCGATTTTTAGTCCGCCGTAAGGGCCGAGCGCCACTTCGCCGTAAGTTTCCAGAATCGCTCTCTCCTTCTCTTTTCTCAACTGCACCACCTTCACCGACGAGCCGCCGATGTCCACGCCAAGCACGCTTTGTTTGTCCTTCAAAGCCGCCTGCAAGCCGCCCAGCAGTTTCTTAAACGACAAATCTTTGAGCGAAATGTCCATAATTTGATATTATATCATTGAAACGGCAATGTTAAAATGCTTAAAATTATTTTAAATTTTCTCTTCCCGCAAAAGTGCCTCGGCTGCGGCAAGGAAAACGAAATTTTCTGCCCGAAGTGCCTGACCAAAACCGACCGCGCCGACCTGCCGGAAGACAACGGCGTCTTCGCCGCCGCCAATTACCAGGACGGGGTGCTAAAGAAAGCTGTCTGGATGTTGAAATATAAAGGCGTCAGCCAACTGGCCGAACCCTTGGCCGAATTGCTCAAAGAACGGGTTTGGCAAAAAGTACAAAGCAAGCTTAAAAGCGACGACGTCATCGTTATCCCCGTTCCCCTTTCCGGCCGAAGATCGCGCCAACGCGGCTTCAATCAGGCGGAACTCATCGCCCGCCGCCTTTCAAGCAATGTTTTAACCAACGCGCTTTATAAAACCGTTCATACCGATTCCCAGGTTAATGTCAAAGACAGAGAAAAAAGGCTGAACAACGTCAAAGGAAGTTTTGCCGTCAAAAACGCCGAGCTGATAAAAGGCAAAGAAATAATTTTGGTGGACGATATCTGCACCACCGGCGCCACCCTAAAGGAAGCCAAAAAAGTCCTCAAAGAATCCGGCGCCAAAAAAGTCCTGGCCGTAGTTGTGGCGAGGGGGTGAATCTGCTTAAGACAACTATTAAATGCAAAGCTCCGCGGAAAAATCCTGATGTTCTCGCCCGGGCCAGCATTGTTGAGTTTTAGTAATAGCACCTTTGACCCATTTCCCGTCTTCATACGTAACATAAGCTTGAACACGCGACGCCTTTACCGAATCATCATAAAGACCGTCATAGGTCACCGTAACGGTCCCTTGATTATCATCTTGCGAAATATTTACTGAGCATGAACCATACTTGCCCTCCACCCTTTCCGGGCGGCATTCTTCAAACAGGTCGTCTTTCAGAAGAGCCAGCGCGATTTCATTAGTCAGAATTCGCGTTTCGACCTCTTTATTATTGAGTGTTTTAAGCAGCAAAAAACCGCCAACCGCCAAAACAACAATCCCAACGATTAAATAAAATTATATAAGTTATTGTAATTCAAAACAAACAGTGCTATTTTTATCTTGTATTTTGGAGAGGTGTGTGAGCGCCTGCCTGCCGGCAGGCAGGGTTGAAAGCAGTCCCGCTTAAGGCGGGATTGACCCGATTGAAAGTTTGAAAAATAAATATTACATGGAGAGGTGGCTGAGTGGTTGAAAGCAGCAACCTGCTAAGTTGTTGACCCTCAAAAGGGGTCCGAGGGTTCGAATCCCTCCCTCTCCGTTTGGTAAATTTTAGGTCTACTTAACTCTTAATATTACTTACTAATGTTATATAACATTCTCTCCTTAATCATTTTTCCCACAATTGGCTGGCTGATAATTTTTTTGTTTATTTTTATTGTTTACGTCGTCGTTGTAATAACCAGGGAGCGCTTTTCTATTAAAAAAATTAATATAATTACAAATTTATGGAAAAAATAAGAATAATTAATAACGGTTTTTCAACGGGATTTTGGTTCGCGGCCTGGCTTTTTACAATCGGCTACCTCAACCTTTCTTTCCCGAAACTTATCTACGCCATCATTCTGTGGCCTTATTATCTGGGCCTGCATTTCTCTCAATTTTTTAAAAACTGAAAAACTGCTTGCAAAAAATTATTTCTTTTATATACTAAGCCATTATGACAACAGCGCAAAAGGAGAAGCAGCCGGCGGTGGCGACGAAGCAAAGCGCGATGGAAGCTCTGTTCAAGAGCGTTCCGTTGGCGATGCCAAAAGTGGACGACCTTATTGAAGGCATCGTTTTAAGCCAGGATTCGTCCGCCGTTTACATCGACCTTTCCCCCATAGGCACGGGCATAATTTACGGGAGAGAATATAACCGCGCCAAAGACATCATCCGAGCGCTGAACCCGGGCGACAAAATAACCGTCAAAATCACGGAAACGGAAAACGAAAAGGGTTATTTTTCCCTGTCTCTGAAAGAAGCCAAGCAAAAAATCGTCTGGCGCGAAGCCGAAGAAATGCAAAAAAGCAAAGCGCCTCTGACACTGGCAGTGACCGACGCCAACAAAGGTGGCCTTGTTTTGGAATGGAACGGCATCCAGGGATTTTTGCCGACCTCCCAGCTCAAATCCAACCATTATCCGCGCATTGAGGACGGTGACAAAGACAAGATAGAAGTGGAACTCAAAAAACTCGTGGGAGAAAAAATCAAAGTGGTCATACTGGCCAGCGACCAAAAAGAAAACAAGCTCATTTTCTCGGAGAAAAGCGGCAACGCCGAAGAAATAAAGGAGGTCGTTTCCAAATACAAAGTCGGCGACATCATAGACGGCGACGTCACCGGCGTCGTTGACTTTGGCATATTCATAAAAATTGCCGACAATCTGGAAGGATTGGCCCACATTTCCGAACTGGACTGGTCTTTGGTGGAAAATCCTTCAGCCATGTTCAAAGTCGGGCAGAAAGTCAAAGCCCAGATCATCAACATAAACGACGGCAAGTTCTCCCTCTCGCTTAAGGCCCTCAAACTTGACCCGTGGCAGGAAGCCAAAGAAAAATACAAAAAAGGAGACGTCGTCAAAGGCGTCGTCATCAAATTCAACAAACACGGCGCGCTGGCCAGCATTGAGGAAGGCGTGGCCGGCCTGGTGCACATTTCCGGTTTTAAATCAGAAGCGGAAATGAAGCATAAACTGGAACTGGGCAAATCCTACAACTTCCAAATCTCCACCTTTGAACCCAAAGACAGAAAACTGGCGCTGATTTATCAGGAGAAACAGGCCTAATTAAACTCGCTCATCGCTTTCTCTCTCCCTTCTTTAACAATAGTTTCCAAAGCTAAACTTATCTCTTTGGAGACTTTTTTGATTATCGACAATTCCGCCGGTTTGAATTTGCCCACGATGTAGTCCAAAAATTTATCTCCGGACGGTTTTTTGATTTTCCCCGATGGCGTCGCTACCGAAACGCCGATTCTTATTCTTACAAAATCTTTCGTCTTTACGGCTTTGATGACCGACTCCACCCCCTTGTGTCCGGCCGAACTTTTGCCGAAAGAAATTTTGAACTTGCCGAGCGGCAAATCAATATCGTCATGAAGAACGACAAGGTTTTCTGTTTTTTTGGCCGAAGGCGTCAATGGCCTTATGCTCTCTCCGGATTTATTCATAAAAGTTTCCGGTAAGATAATCATAATTTTTTCTTTGCCAATTTTTCCTTCAAAAACCAAGGCTTTTAATTTTTTATCAAACTCGGGTTCATCAATCCCCTCTTTTTTTATAAAATCCAGGAGAGTCATCCGCCCGGCGTTGTGCCGCGTCTGCTCGTATTCCTCCCCCGGATTACCCAAACCAACGATGTAATACATAAAACAATATTAGCATTCCGCCTTAATTTTCCAAAATATTGACGTTCGATGTCGATAGTAAGCTAAACGGGAAAGTTTAACGGTCTGTCTTGAACATAATTTATTTTTTGTTTTAAAGCGATTTCCGCTTTCTGCAATTCCGCTCCCAGGTCAAAAGCATGCTCAATAAAAGACACTCCGTGCATCATGGAAATAACGTCAAAAACTTCTCTGGCCGTTGAGCCGGAAAATTCTTCCAATACGTCTCCTAGTGGAGAAAGATGCTTGGCCAAAATTTTACCTTTAGAAACATTAATGACGTAATTGCCCCTGGGATCAAATTTACACATTGGACCTTTGGCGTATTTTTTGACAATTTTTATGGCATCGTTCCAGCAGTCGGAATAAATATGAGCCGAGCCGGATATGGTCGTAAACGGCCCCATTTCAAAGCCGCAACCATCGGCGATAATTTTTTGTAAACGCAAAAAAGCCAGCGCGTTCATCGGCCATGCTCTGAACATATCGTTGGAACGGATAAAAGCCGTGAAAAAAAGTTTATTGTCCTGAACCAGGCATTGTATCAAATCCAGACAGGGAGCGTGCGGGTTGTTATGATCCGCGGCGACTTTCCAGGTCACCGCTACCGCCCTTCTGGAGTAAGGAGTTCTTTTAAGGTCTTCCATTATAGACTGTATCTGGTCTATGCCATCGTGGTCTCTCAACCTTTGGCCGTAAGTGTACTCTATGTTTGGAATCTTGTTTTTGGTGACAACCTGCGGCAGATAATTCTCAAAATCTTTTTTTGAGAATCGGAAGTAAGGTTTCCAATCAATATTTTTTATGTCTTCTCCGGTTATTGTCGCGATAAGATTTACAACCTCCCTTTGGTCCGACGAATGCTGGGACTTTTTAACATGGCCGAATTTCATTATCGCGTCCAATATTTCAAGCCAGGCGTCTCCGACTTTTTCCGCCTGTATTTTAAAGTCGCATTTTTCCGACGGCATTGTTTCCGGCGAGCGCCGCTCCGGTTCGGCGAATTCCTTAGGCTCAATCCACGGCTTGGAGATTTTTTTCGATCTTTTGATTTCCTTTATTATCAAGTCAGTCGGATTTTTATTTCTGGCGTCTATAATTTCAACTTTTTGGCGAAATTTTTCCAAATAATTCAGGTCTATTTCTTTGTGAATTTTCGCGTTTTCAGCGCCTATGACAAAGCCGTCGTCATCTATTCCGTTTTTTACAAACTTCAACAGAGCCTCTCCCGAGCCGGATTTGTCCTGACCGCACAGTATGATCTTAGTTACGCGCGGATTTAAAAAAATATTTCTCAAAACCCAATTTATGCCCTCCTTGGAATAAAGCTGTCCAATCAAAGAAACTTTGCTTTGAAAATTCTTAAGACTGTTGGAAATCAGTTCCTTGCTTGTCCAAAGAGTTATCACTCCGATGCTTGAACGCGGGTCGCCTTTTACCAAAAGGTCGGAAAAATATTTCGGCCAGATTTTCATTGTTTATTAATAATACCACCGTTTTAAAAAACTTGAAAAAGATGTTTTAATATTTTAGTATTCTATTAAATATAAAAAAATATTCATGATTTTATCAGACCGAGACATAAAAAAGGCCATAAAAGAAAAGGGGTTGCAGTTTACGCCAAAACTTAAACCAAATCAAATAGGACCCGCCTCAATAGATCTTAAACTAAGTAATATCTTTAAGGTTTTTAATGTTGAAAAACAAAGCCTCTTGGACATCAAAAAAGGTCTACCGAAAAACTTCACAAAACATTACAAGCTCAAGGATGGTGAACCTTTTGTGTTGCACCCTCATAATTTCATATTGGCCAGCACTAAGGAGTTCGTAAAAGTGCCTGACAATTTGGTTTTAAGAGTGGAAGGCAAAAGCTCTCTGGCCAGAATGGGCATTTTGGTGCATACTGCCGGTTTTATTGACCCCGGATTTGAAGGAACCATTACCTTGGAGATAAGCAACCAATCTAATCTGGCCGTAGCTATTTATCCAAACATGAATATTTGTCAGATTGCCGTTCATTCTATGACTTCTCCGTCCGAAGTTCCCTATAATAAAAGAAAAAGTTCTCTTTATATGAATCAAAGCGATCCAACTGAAGCAAGTACTAAAAATCTTCTTAAATGAAACGAGGTAAATTTTTCGTGATAGACGGCACCGACGGCAGCGGCAAAGCGACGCAAACGAAACTGCTGGCGGAAAATATGCGAAAGGCCGGATTTAAGATTAAGACGGTTGACTTTCCCCAGTACGAGAACAACTTTTTCGGCCAACTGGTCGGAAGATATTTGTCCGGCGAATTTGGCGGCTCGTCCGAAGTCAGCCCCTATTTGGCCTCCGTTCTTTACGCCGGAGACCGTTTTGAAACAAAAGAAAAAATAGAAAAATGGCTGTCGGAAGGCTTTATCGTCATTGCCGACAGATACGCCAGCTCCAATCAGATACACCAGGGCGGAAAAATTTCCGACCCGAATAAAAGAAGAGAATTTTTAGCCTGGCTGGAAGAACTGGAATACGGCATATTTAAAATTCCCCGTCCGGCGGCGATAATCTATCTTGATATGCCGCTGGAAATATCCCAAAAACTTCTTAAAGAAAAAACCGCCCAAAAAAAGAAAGTTTACCTAAAAGGAAAAAAAGACATTCACGAAAACGACATTAAACATCTCTCCAACGCCAAGAAAAACGCCGTAGGACTCATAAAGAAAAGCAATAATTGGATAAAAATAAATTGCTCCAAAAATGGCAAACCCCTCGCGGTGGAAGAAATAAACAAAAACATCGTAAAAAAAATGATACCGCTTTTGGTTTAAAAATTTAAACATAATGCTAATTAAATTCCAGAGAATTTCGGCGGAGGCGGTAATTCCCTCTTACGCCCATCCGGGCGACGCGGGGATGGATGTTTTTTCGACGGAAGAAGCGCTTATTAAAGCCGGGGAAAGAAAAAATGTAAGAACGGGAGTAAAAATGGAAATGCCGGAAGGCTATGCCGCCCTTGTCTGGGATAAAAGCGGGCTGGCCGCCAAAGACGGTATTAAAACAATGGCCGGAGTGATAGATTCCGGCTATCGGGGTGAAATAGTTATCGTTCTTGTTAATCTTAGCCAAAAAGATTTTGAAATAAAAAAAGGGCAAAAAATAGCCCAGATGCTTATTCAGAAAGTGGAACGGCCGGAAATTGAGGAAGCGGAAAATCTCAACGAAAGCAAAAGAGGCGAAGGCGGTTTCGGCAGCACGGGATTATTTTAAATAGTTTGACACTAAGAAATTTTTTCTACGTCGTCTTTTGTTATTCCAGCTTGTTTTAAAATACTTAAAATTGTTCCCTTGGGTAAGTCTTTGGAATGATAAGGAACAGTAACTCGTTTTTTATTTTCCTGATTGTAAAAAATAAAATGACTGCCGGTTTTATGGTCTAACTGAAAACCGAGTTTCTCAATTATTTTAATCAACTTCTTGGAAGTTAAGACCGGCAGTTTAGACATAAGTCAACTTTTTAGACGGCTGTTTTTTGGATTCTATGTCTATAGTAGTAACAAAATTATCAATATCGGAAGGAATTGATTCCTTGTGTTTCTCAAGACTATAAAGATACCCTCTTATAGCATCACGCGCCATTTCTTTTGCTTCTTTAATATTTCCTCCATAAGAAACACAACCCGGCAAGCTTGGGACGGTTACAGTAAAACCTCCTTCTGGTTCAGGTCTGAATATTAAATTATAGCGGAATATTTTTACCACGCCTTGATATTATCACTTTAATAACATTCTTGCAATAAACAAAATTATAAGGTATTATTAGCCAATAATGAACGAAAATTCTTTTGAACAGACTACTTCCAAAGACGCGGTTAAAAACCGGAAGGAATCTATTTTTGATTTTTTAAAATTCATCTTCATAGTGGCGGCGATAGTTTTGCCGATAAGGCTGTGGGTCGCCCAGCCGTTTCTGGTCAGCGGCGCCTCCATGGAGCCGACTTACAACGACGGCGATTATCTCATCGTGGATGAGTTTACCTATCACCTGCGAGACCCGAAGAAGAACGAGGTCATAGTCTTCCGCTACCCTAACGACCCGTCCAAGTTTTTCATCAAAAGAATAGCCGCGTTGCCCAACGAAACGGCAACCATGATAGACGGTAAGGAAATCCAAATCAAAGACAAAGAATATTTCGTCACCGGCGACAATTCCGACAAGAGTTCCGATTCCAGATACTGGGGTCCCGTGGCGGAGAAATTCATTATCGGCAGATCGTTTGTCCGCCTCTGGCCGCTTAATAAGATAGGCTTGTTTCCGGGGTATTAAAGCAGGAATTAGGCCTTAGGAATTAGCTTTTTAGGCTAAAACCCTAAAAACAACTCCTACAAGCTAATGCCTACAAGCTAATTAATATGTCTGACAATAAACAAAATATCCAAAGCCCGAAAGGGATGCACGATATTCTGGCGGAAGACTATGTGCTTTACCAGAACATTTTTGACAAAGGCGAAGAGATTGCCTCTTATTATGGCTTCAAGCCTATTCAAACCCCCATTCTGGAAAACGTTGACCTTTTTACCGCCACACTGGGAACCACTTCCGACATTGTGGAAAAGCAGATGTACTATATTAAAACCGACGGGGGCGAAAAACTGGTGATGAGGCCGGAAGCGACCGCCGGCATAATGAGATCTTATCTGGAACACGGCATGCAAACATTGCCCCAGCCGGTGATGCTCTGGTGCAAGGGTTCGTTCTTCCGCCACGAAAGCCCGCAAAAAGGCCGCTTCCGCGAATTCCAGCAGTTTAATCTGGAAATGATAGGCGAACCAAAGCCGGTGGGCGAAGCCGTGATAATCCAGATACTCACGCTCACGTTAAAAGAGCTCGGTCTGCCCCAGACGACGGTGCTTATAAACTCCATAGGCGACAAGGAGTGCCGCGGCGAATACCGCAAAAAACTGGTTAATTATTACCGCAAGCACGCCGCCAACTTATGCAAAGACTGCAAAAGAAGGTTGAAAGAAAACCCTCTGCGCCTGCTGGATTGCAAGGAACCGAAATGCGTGGAAATAAAAAAAGGCGCCCCGCAAACCGTGGACTCGCTGTGCGCTCCGTGCAAGCAGCATTTTAAAGAAGTCCTGGAATTTCTGGACACCAACGGCATAAATTACATTCTGGATACTCATCTTGTGCGCGGCCTGG
This sequence comes from Candidatus Paceibacter sp., assembly GCA_013360865.1. Taxonomy (NCBI): domain Bacteria; kingdom Bacillati; phylum Minisyncoccota; class Minisyncoccia; order Minisyncoccales; family Candidatus Paceibacteraceae; genus Candidatus Paceibacter; species Candidatus Paceibacter sp. The sequence goes on along the minus strand of JABWAS010000004.1, from coordinate 28,973 downwards.
ATTATTATTCCCGAACGGTTTTTGAGATAATACCAGAAGCGCCGAAAGAAGAGGGAGCCAACCCACTGACCATCGCCTCCGGAGGAAGATACGACGGCCTGGCGAAGATAATCGGTCGGAGAGATATCGCCGGCGTGGGTGGAGCCATCGGAGCGGACAGGGTCGTGGCGCTGATGAAAGAAAACAAGATCGCCCCAAAATACAAGAGGGTGCCCAAAGTTTTCTTCATCCAGTTGAGCCACTCGGCCAAACAGAAGAGCCTCAAGGTGATAGAAATGTTCAGAACCGCCGGCATCTACATCGCCCAATCCGTAAGCAAAGATAACCTGAACAGCCAGCTCTCCCTTGCGTCAAGGATGAATGTGCCGCATGTTCTTATATTGGGGCAAAAGGAAAGCCTGGAGAATTCCATTATTGTACGGGACATGGCGACGAGTTCGCAGGAATCAGTCCCCATTGAAAAGGTCGTGGAAATTATCAAGAAAAAAATAGGAGGAAAAAAATAAAAAATGCTTGAAGTAAAAAGAAAAGAAAACGAAACAGCGTTGAGCCTTCTTAGAAGATTCAGCCAGAGGGTGAAGCAGTCCGGCAACATCAGCCGGATAAAAAGCATGCGCTTCAGAAACAGGCCGAAATCGGAGCTGAAGAAAAAAGAAGACGCGCTCAAAAGAGAAGCCTCAAAGAAAAAAGGCGAGCTCTTGAGGAAACTAGGTATTATAGAGTAAAGGCTTCAGAAACCAAATTTTGGAAAATCCTCTAGCCCCAGCCCTGCCTGCCGGCAGGCAGGCTCGCAGACTCGGCCGGCCGCCCCCGCCCAGGATTTTCAAAATTTGTTTCTTGTGCCTTTTCTAAAACCATGAAGCAAAGCTGGCTAAAACTTAAAAATCAGGTCTTGGGGAAAGACTATGATTTGAGTTTTGCCTTTGCCGCGCCGGAGGAAATGACAAAACTCAACAAAATTTACCGGCATAAAGATTATTCCGCCAATGTCCTCTCCTTCCCTCTCTCTGAAAATTCCGGAGAAATTTTAATAAACGAAAACTACCGCCGCAAAAATTACGGCGACTATCTTTTTATCCATTCTCTCCTGCATCTCAAGGGCTTCAAGCACGGCGAAGAAATGGACGACAGCGAGGCGGCGCTGATGAGAGGACTCCACCCCAAAAACTGGGAGAAAATAATGTCTGCCGATTGAAACAATTACCCGCAATTGCTAGATGAAAATATTTTATATTGTGTCATTTCTTATATAATACAAAGTATGATTAGTGACAAAATTAAATTTATGGATTTTTGCGCCGGGATTGGCGGAGGTCGTCTCGGGCTTGAAAACTTGGGAATGAAATGCGTCGGGTTTTCTGAAATAGATAAAAACGCTGTAAAAACTTACAGGGATTTTTTCGGCGAAGAAGAAAAAAATTACGGCGATTTAATCAAAATATAAATATGCAAGACAGCGATAAAATAATTTCATATCACGAAATGGTGGCAATGGAAAAAATGCCGCTGCAACGCGGCATGGTTTTTTCCGATGGTAAAAGAAAACATTCAATTTTGTTGATGTCGCAAAGGAAAGATGCGGTTTATAATGATGGATTTGATGAAAACGGAAATTTAATTTACGAAGGGCACGATGCCAGAGCCGAAGGTGGAATTGACCCAAAAGAAAAAGACCAACCACTTGAAACGCCAAATGGAACTTGGACAGAGAATGGAAAATTTTACAAAGCGGCAATGGATTTCAAAAGCGGTTTAAAAAAAGACCCAGAACTTGTGAAAGTTTATGAAAAAATTGACGTTGGCGTTTGGTCAATAAAAGGATTTTTTCAATTGATTGATGTTAAGCAAGTGTCGGACGGTAAAAGAAACGTTTTCAAGTTTTATTTGAAACCGGTTTTGACCAAAATTTTTAATCGTGTTGAGGATTTACCGTTTAACCGACTTATACCAACATCGGTAAAGGTGAAAGTTTGGGAAAGAGATAGAGGAAAATGCGTTATATGTGGTTCAGCAGAAAACCTACACTATGACCACGATTTGCCATACGCAAAAGGGGGAACAAGTTTGACAGAAAAAAATATCAGATTACTTTGTGCTGTATGCAATTTGAAAAAGCACGACAAAATAATGATGTTTGTTTGCTATTTGTAGTTATGGATATTTTTACGAAAGATAAAGATTATACACTCCAAGAAATAATCGACATTTGTGATAAAAACGGATTGATTACAGTTGATTGTTTAAAAGACGAAAATATGATTAGTGTTGAAAAAGAAGGTGCGGATGCATTATTTGAATTTCATACAACCGGAGAAGATCTTTTTAAATTAACTTGGCTTGCAAGCCGAGAAGGGCGGTTTTAGAAACGAGGACGGCATAATCCGAAAGTTTAACGACGAAGTGATGAATGTTCCTGGCATGGCTGCAGAAAACATTGTCGTTTGCCGTTAACAAGAAAAAATTACTGGTTGCTAAAAATTGAAAGAAATAAACAAAGAGACAAGGAAGTAAACAATTATTATAAAAAATTAGGTTGGAAAGTTATCAGGATTTGGGAACATAATTTAAAAAATTATAAAGTTGCCATTTAATATTAAGGCTGTTATTTATTTGATATAATTCAATGACTAGGTTTATTATATTCGTTGACGGTTCAAACCTTACAGGCTCTCTAAAGTATCTTAATTTGCGTGTTAAAGAGTACGGAACTTTTTTAAACTATATTTTAAAACAGGCTATAGATTCCTGGAGCTCCTCTGTAATGGGCGGAGGTTATGGACAAGCTCGTTTGATTAGGGTGCTTTGGTACGCGGTCGGTTCAATTGATATTTGGAAACTGGATGAACCAGAATCTAAGAATCAGCTTTTGGACTGGTTTAAATCTGACAAAGATCTGCAGCGTAAATATTTGGCATTGGCGGGGAGCAATTTATCTTCAACAGAAGCATCGCCAATAGAATTAGCTAGCGAAGCATGGCGTCTTTGTTTCAGCGAGATTAGCACGTGGTATAACCAAAAGAAAAAATATGTTGATGGGTTGCGTGATTTTCATTTTGGTGTTAGCTCTGGAACTGATTTTATAGATATTATTGCTTGTGGTCATTTAAAAGTAGACATACTAAATAAAAATTTATACGAGAAAGGTATTGATACTTCCTTGGCGGTTGACATGGTTACTCTTGCTGATATATATGATGTCGCACTGATAATTTCTGGGGATGCGGACAGCATTCCATCAATCCAAAGAATTAAACATAAAGGCAAGCAGGCTGGGGTAATTGAGTTTATCAAAGGATACCCGCCAGAAAAAAGAGGCAGACAATCTTCTTCAAAACTAAAAGCAGCCGCAGACTTTATAGTTCCAATTTATGAATCAGAGCTGCAACAAAAAGGAATAGCGACAAAAAGGAATAGCGACAGCTTCACCTGAAAAAGGAGGAGTTAAAACAATTAAAAATATTAGGTTGAAAATAATCTTTGAGCAAATAAGCCGGACATTCCATGCAAATGTCGTAAAATAAGCTATTATTCACAATTCCTATTCGGGAAGCGATGGTTTATAATATTGTATAATCAAAGGATAATGGCAAATTTGACATGGCCAGAAAAATAATCACCGGTCTTGATATCGGAAGCTCAAGCGTAAGAGCCATCTCCGTCGAACAAAAAAAGGACGGTTCTTTGCATATTGTCGCGGCGGCGCAGAAAGAGTCGGAAGGGGTGCGCAAGGGCTACATCACCAATCTAGAGAGCGCTTCGCGGACGATTTCTTCCACCATCAAAAATCTGGAAAAAATTTCCGGCTCCTCCATAAGAAGCGCCGTGGTTTCCGTGGGCGGGATAAGCCTCGGCTCCGCCCGGGCCAAGGGAACAATCCGCACTTCCACCGCCGACGGCGAAATAACCGAGCACGACATCAAACGCCTCGTCGCCCAAAGCGAATCCAATCTCGCCAACGTCGCCAACAAAAAAATAATCCACTCCATTCCTTTGCAGTTTAAAGTTGACAACGCCCTGGTCCACGGCCGCCCGACCGAAATGAAAGGCACTAAACTTGAGGTGGAAACGCTTTTCGTCACCTGCCTCAATCTGCATTTTTCCAACCTGGAAAAAACAGTGGAGGCGGCCGGGCTGGTAATAGACGACATAATCGCTTCGCCCCTGGCCACCAGTTGCTCGGTGCTGACAAGACAGCAGAAAGAAACCGGCTGCGTTCTGGTAAACATCGGCGCCAGCACCGTTTCCGTGGTCGTCTTTGAGGACGGCCTGCCGATATCGTTGGAGGTCTTCCCCATCGGTTCTTCGCACATAACCAACGACATCGCCCTCGGACTGCAGGTGCCGCTGGACGAAGCGGAAAAAATGAAAATGAACTACGGCTCCGACTCCCCCGGGCTGAAGAAAAAACTGGCCGACATAATAGAAGCCCGGCTGAACGACATTTTTGAAATGATAGAAAGCCATCTTAAAAAAATAAACCGCCACCAAGTTCTTCCTGCCGGAATCATAATGACCGGAAGCGGTTCCAATCTGTTTAATCTTCAGGATATAGCCAGGGCATCTCTTCGTCTACCGGCAAAAGTTGGCTCGTTGCTTCCTTATTCCGCCAATTCTTTAAACATCACCGCCCCCACCAACAACCTGCGCGACCAGCTGCTTAACGACCCTGGCTGGTCCGTAGCGCTCGGACTTTGCGTCTGCGGCGCGGGCGAAAATGTTTTTGACGCGGACGGGGAAAAGGAAGGCGAACCGGCCAAAAAAATATTCGGCACCGTAAAAAAATGGCTGCATGGTCTTCTCCCTTAGCCCCGTGAAATAAATTTTGGCTTTAATGCCGAAATTTGATTTTAAATTTTCAATTTAAAATCATTTCACAGGGTGTTGACCTTTTTTACGTAAGAGCATAGACTGTAAAGCAACATGTCCAAAATCAACCCGGAAATAGAATCTTTCGCCAGAATAAAAGTGATAGGCGTCGGCAACTCCGGCACTAATTCCGTCAATCATATGGTGCGCTCCAAAGTCAGAAACATTGACTTCATCACCGTTGACACCGACGCCCAGAAGCTCCACCACAGCCTGGCCTCCAAAAAAATCCATATCGGCAAAAACGTCACCCGCGGACTGGGCGGCGGCATGAACCCCGAACTCGGCAAACGCGCCGCGGAAGAAACAAAAGAAGCTCTGCAGGAAACAATCAAAGGCGCCGACATGGTATTCGTGGCCTGCGGGCTCGGCGGAGCCACGGGAACGGGCGCCGGACCGGTCGTGGCCAAAATCGCCAAAGAGCAAGGGATACTCACCATCGGCGTTGTTACCAAACCTTTCGGTTTTGAAGGAATGCAGAGAACAAGGCTGGCGGAATTGGGAGTGGAAAATCTGAAGGACTCCGTTGACGCCATGATCGCCATACCCAACGACCGGCTTTTGAGCATCGTCGGCAAGGACACGACTTTTCTTTCCGCTTTCCAGATGTGCGACGACGTCCTCAAACAGGCCGTGGAAGGAATTTCCGACCTTATCACGATGCCCGGCATCATCAACGTTGACTTCGCCGACGTCAGAACCGTAATGCAAAACGCCGGCTCGGCTTTGATGGGCATAGGCACCGGCCAGGGGGAAAAAAGGGCCGAAGAAGCCGCCAGAATGGCTATAAACTCCCCCTTGTTGGACATCACAATAGACGGAGCCAAGGGCGTGCTCTTTGCCATCTCCGGCGGACCAGACCTCACGATGGTGGAAATTCAAAACGCTGCCGGCGTCATCACCGAATCAATAGACCCCGACGCCAAGGTAATCTTCGGAACGATAAACGACGAGAGGCTGAAGAAAGGCGAAGTTAAGGTAACGGTCATCGCCACCGGCTTCCCCACCGAGCCGAAAACCAATAATATCAAGAAGCCGTTTTCTTTCCAGACGGAAACCGCTCCGGCAACCGAAAACAAAGAACCGAAAATCTTCAAAGATTTCCGTGACAAACCCAAAGAAGAAAAAGAAATGTTCACGCCAAAAAAGGAAGATAAAGACAAGGACAACGACTCTTGGGACATGATTCCGGCTTTTTTGAGAAGGAATAAATAAACAAGCTTATTCAAAAAATTAAGGAGGGCAATGTTCTTTTGCCCCCCTTTTTTTTGTTAACATTTCAAATCAAACAAAATTTCATTTAAGACCGCAATAACGAACACATTTCTGTTATTGCTATTTTTTTCGACTCTGCTTTTGTTTTGGCTGTTCCGGTTGTTTTAATAACTTTCCCGCCGTCATTCAGAAAACACAAACAACTATGAGTAGGACTATTGTCCGGTCCTGTAATGGTAAAAGTGAAGCTAGGAACACTTATACCCCTTTCTCTGCACATATAAAGTAAGATATTCTTTTGGTGAACGCCGGTTGCGTTTTCGTCATTGTAAACTTTATTTTTAACTTCTCCCTTAATTAATTCAATGAATTCCGGTGAATAAGATTCCCTGATAACAACCTTATTGCGGAACCAAAAAGGATTTTTTACTCTAATGCGGTCTTTTTTTAAAAAATTTCTAATAAAAGACTTTATTTTGACTTGGGCCTCTGTGTCACCACTCATACCAAAACTAGTAAGAAGAAAATTTATTAACTCTTCTTCTGTTAGGTAAGAACTGTCGTCGTGTTTACTTTGTCCTGAACCTGAGCTCTTTCTTAATTCTATCTCAAGCAAATTTACCATCTTAGGCGAAAAATACACCAACCTAACTCCATTTACCCTTTTCATGAGAATGTTTCTCGGGATGTAATGAATCTTTTCTTCCCTACCGTCAATGTTTACAATCTTATCAATGATAATACCCTCTTCGAGATTACCATTAATAACACGTGCGAACTCCAATAAAGCAATTTCACTGATTTTTAATCTTTCCGCCAAGTCGATTTGGTTAATCCACACTGAAGTTATTTTTTTAAATTCTGCTTTTAGGGAATTTACAAGCGCAGGATCGCAAAAATAATTAAGACTTTCGCCTTCTTTGCTTTCACTAAACCAGCCTGGTTCGGCTTCTTTAATTTTTTCGATAAAGCCACCCATTATTTCGACCGACCAATTGCTGCCCATCATTTCAGCGAAAGCGCGGGTTATCGAGTCTTTAAACTGAGCGTAGTTGAGCCAATTGTTAGTCGCCTTTCTTAGCAACCTTCTCTCGTTTATAACTCTCATTATTATTTCAGCATTGGCGATTACTTTTATTTTACCAATGCTAAAATCATGGCCGTTGCCGCCAACAAACTGATTATTATGGCGATTGTCGCGACTGTTGGTTCGCCCCCTGACATCTGCTCCGTTTAATATCTCGGCAAAGCTGATTGGTTGGTAAGCGCTTGCTCTGGTAACATCCAAGAAATCAACAACAAAAGCCTCTTTATCCGGATTCTCATTATCCAGTCTCAAGACTCGCCCAGCTCTCTGTTCCGCAACAACAAGCGAAAGAGTAGGACAAAGATTTATGCAAACACTTGCCTTTTTCTCATCAAAACCATGAATCAAGAGGTCGGCATTACATAAGACCTTGATCTTTCCCGAAGAAAAATCTCTCAGCATGCTTTCCCTTTCTTTGTTATTGTTTTTAGAACTTATCGCCCTGGCTGGTATTTCATTACTCTGAAATAATGAAGCAACCTGTTCAGCATGTTTTATGCTTGCGCAATACACAATAGAACTCTTGCCTGAAAACATTTTCTTATAAATATCGACAGCGCCAAAGTTCCTGCTTTCAATATTTATGGCTTTTACAAGTTCTCCTTCGCAATAGTTTCCATTTTGCACGCTTACCTGTGAGATATTGACTTCTGTCATTGCAAAAACAACAGAACAACCTGACAACAAGCCACCCTCAATCGCTGAACGAACTGACATGCTCGTTATTTCATTAGTTAATAAGTGAGCTAAATGCTTGTCGTCAGAATAACGTGGAGTAGCGGTAAAGCCAATTTTAACGGCTTCAGGAAAAAGTTTGATTATCTCTGTCACTTTTTTTCCAAGAGCTTTATGCGCTTCATCCAGAATGACGCATTCATAATCTTTAGGACTTATTTTTCCGCTACTTACTTGGAGTATAAGCGACTTGTAAGTGGTGATAGATATTGTTTTGCCATAATCCTTTTCATAAGCGTTTATAATTCCGTAATCGAGACTATCTGCAAATTCTTCTATCCGATTCTTTGTTTGATCCGTTATTACATTGGTTGGCACTACTATTATGGACTTTAATCCCGTTGCCTTAAGAAACTCAATGAATAAAACAGTTTTACCAACTCCCGTAGGAAGCTTGATATAACCTTCATGCTCTCCGCGGTTAAAAAATTCTGCCATTTCTCCAAAAACAGCCATTTGCTCGTCCCTTAGAACTCTATCTTTTTTTTCTCCATTGTGATTGTTGATGTAGATAAATAATTTTTTGGCAATTCTGTGACACAAAGATAATTTATCGTTCACAAAGCATTCTCCTTTCTTTCCTCAAATGAATTTTTAGTTAACGTTTTTAACTCTTATAAAACTATTAAAGAACAATAGAATCAAATAAAAATTAGCATTAAAACATATAAATTGTCAACTCCACAAACGGTTGTTTTTATTTTTAGTTTTTGATGTTTTTCAGATACTCGTACGCCGACAAGGCCGCTTTTGCGGCTTCTCCGGCGGCGATGACGCACTGTTTGTATTTTACGTCCGTCGCGTCGCCGGCGGCAAAAACACCTTTTACTGAAGTTTGATTGGTTTTGGGATCAATAACTACTTCACCCCAATTATTTAATTCAACAAAACCTTTTATAAAATTAGTCGCAGGAATCCAGCCGATATTTACGAAAATTCCCTGCGCCGTCAGCTCTTTTTCTTTATTTTCTTTTTTATCAAAATAAACTACCTTTTCCATAAAACCGCCGCCTTTTATTTCTTTGATGTCGGCGTTGGTTATAAATTCCACCTTGTCGCTTTGTCTTAATTTTTCCTGCAGGAACTCGTCGCCCAGAAACTTGTCCGAGCTTTCCATAACGTAAATTTTGTTGGCGTACTTCAGCAAGTCAAAAGCAGAATTGAGGCCGGAGTTTCCTCCGCCCGCCACCACTACGTCCTTGCCGCCGAAAAGCGGAGCGTCGCAGGTGGAGCAATAAACTACACCCTTATTCTCAAATTCATTTTCGCCCGGCACATTGAGGCGCCGGGGATTTTTCCCCGTGGCGATAATGATTGTTTTAGCGGATAGTGCTTCCCCGCCCTTTATTTTTACGGCAAATAAATCTCCGCTTTTTTCAACCGACTCAACCTCTTTGCCTTCCATTATCGGCAAACCGTATTTCTTAACCTGATTTTTTATTTTATTTATCAGTTCGTGTCCGGAGACGGATTCAAACCCGGGATAATTTTCTATGTTGTCCGTCAGCAACGTCTGGCCGCCGACTTCTTCGGTGACAATTAGGGCATTCAACTTTTTCCTCGCGGCGTAAATGCCGGCCGTCAGGCCGGTGGTCGCACCGCCGATGATAATTAAATCGTATGTCATTCTTATTTTATAATTTTAATTACTTGCGTCGGGCAAACATCCGCCGCCTCTTGGTTGCATTTAATATCTTCTTCGTTATCAGTTATTTCCAGTTCGGACTCATTACCAGCGTCATTTATTTTGCCGCCCTTTAAAACAGCTTTGGCTTTTTCGTAATCCATGTCCCAAAATTTCGGGCAAACCGCCGCGCAAGAACCGCACCCGATACAGCCTTCTATGTTGTGAACGATTTTTGGCATAAGAAAATTATATAGGAAAAATATTTTTTGGAAAGTTGAACCGCTTCATTAAAACCTTATCATAGAATATATAAAGCGCCGGGATAGCTTGATTTATCATAAAAAAACCGTCAAAGATTAATATTTTAAAGCCCATCTGTCTTATATTAAAAACGAAAAGAGGAAATTCCATAATAATAACAGCGACAAAACCCGCGCAAAATAGTTTTAAAACTATTACTTTTTCTTTTTTATAAACAAACGCTAAAACAAAATAGGATATAATGGTGGCTAGAATCCAAATAAAATATTGCGATTGCATATGCCTAACGGCGTAAACGGTGGAATCATTTATTTTTGCCATAATTGATAATGCCGGAGTAAATATCCAGAAAGACAACCACAGAATCGCGTACTTAATGGGAATTATAGTCTTATTACTTCTAAAATATTTAAAAAATATCCAAATCCAAGCGAATGTAAATAAAGAATAGGAAATTGTCATCATAAAATCTGCCCCGAATTTAGTAACAAAATAATTTCCAACTGGGTGAGGAACTTGCACGCCATTAATCCAATATTCCCTTACATAAGTATCCCCTATTTTACTGTTCCACCAAACATAAGCGTCTATAAAATAAATCAACGGTGATACAGCAACAGCAAACAGCAACGCCCTATGTTCTTTTTTATAAATCAAAACAGCAATCCAGATTATTAAAAAAACGGCATCAAAATATATATAATCATATTGGAATGTTCTTTGTACGAGATATATGTTGTCCATGTTTTTGACCCTACGGGGAATCGGTCACAAATAATTTGCTTCGCAAATTTTCGCGACCCCGCCTCGTTCCGCAAAGCGGAACTCCGGCTTTCGATTCCCCATAGTATCTACAAAAATATGGTCGCAAAATGCTCCGCATTTTTCTTCCTATTTTTTTGACCCTACGGGGAATCGAACCCCGATTACCGGCTTGAAAAGCCGATGTCCTAACCGTTAGACGATAGGGCCGTAAGCTCGAAACGAGCTTGTGGGCGGTAGAGGAGTCGAACCTCTGACCTTTACAATGTCAATGTAACGCTCTAACCAACTGAGCTAACCGCCCTTAAACAATATAAATTTAACCTAAAACGGCTCAATTGTAAATGCCCTTATTTTGTGCTAAAAATAGACTTGGAGGGTTGGCAGAGTGGTCTAACGCGCCGCACTCGAAATGCGGTTGGGGAGAAATCCCCTCACAGGTTCAAATCCTGTACCCTCCGCAATTTTTCGAAAAGGGTTTCAGAACCATTCTGGAAAATGTCGGTTCCTTAATCTCTCGTTCCAAACCGGGCTGTCCTTGGGAGAACGGTTATCAGGAATCCTTTTATTCCCAGTTGCGTTAAAAATGGCGCCGGTTCAGTTTGCCGCCGCCAATAAAATTGATACAATCAAACATATGGAGAAGGTGTCCTAAGAAAGGGGTACCCTACAGATCGACTCATCTTTCGGAAATTCATGAGGCAGGCGAATACTCACTTGCTCGGGCGACCACCGCTCGTCTTTGAGCTTGGCCTCGATATATGATTTCAAACGCTTGCACTTGGCGGTTTTAGGAATATTGCCTCCATTGGCAATTCTTGCCAGCGCCTTTCGGTGGGCTACATCGGCATTGTATTTACCGGAGCCATTGCGGGGCTTGCCGCCTTTGTATTTTTTCTTCATGGCCTAATTAGTTTAACTTCTAATCAGGTGTTGCAATTAATTCTGGAACTGACCGTGGCAAAAATTGACAACAAACAACAAAAATGGTAAAAATAATTAGATAAAACTGAGCACTTTTCAATAAAAATAAAGACACTTATTTTTGACAAAAAAGGAAAAAGAAGGAGGAAGAACGTGAAGATATTAAGGTTTGATTTTGTTTGGATAGGGGTTATTGTTTTTGCTTTATTGTCTATGTCTTATATCAAGTTTGTTTTGCCGGACGATTTACCGCCAGCCCTGGTTCACCTAACTTTTAATGAGGATGGGGGCTCCACCATCCACAATGCCGGCTCGCAAAAGGGAAACTTTACAATGAAGGACGCGAATGGCAACAATGCCGACCTGCGTTCACCTGACGGTGAAGGTATATCCGGACAACCCGGAGATCGCTGTTTTGATAACACCGCCTCCACCGAAATGGCCGGAACCGGTGGAAGATGTGAAGCGGAATCAAGCGCGTTGGCGGACGGGTTGAAACAAATGACGGTCACGTTTTGGCACCTGACCGATCAAAACGATGGCAACGGATCCTTTCCTGTTTATAAAGGCTCCGGTGACGAAGGGTGGAATATAGCTTTCAAATACAAAGATTTCGTGTTTCATTACAACGGACATGAAACGGACCGGCAGAGCGGTAATTTTGAAAACCCCAACGAGTGGGTTTTCGTTGCCCTGACTTACAATGGCGCCGCCTTGCCGGGAACAGACAATATAATTTTTTACAAGGGGACGAAAGATATTCAACCATTTGTAGTTTCAGTCCAAGCAGAACCGTCGGAAACGATAAGGTCAACCGGTGATAAACTGACTATTGGGAATGTATTCGGAAAAAATAATTTTCCATTTGACGGTAAAATTGACAATGTCAGGGTTTACGACAAAGTCCTGACGCCGGAAGAAATATTAAGAGTCTGGACGGATGACTTGGGCAACGTCCCACCTCCGCCGATACCGACACCGTCGCCAACCCCAACATTGACTTTGACCCCAACTCCACAACCCTCACCGACGCCGACTCACGCAGCAACGCCGACACCGAGTCCATCCCCTTCTCCGACCAAGCCACCCCCTACTCCCACACCGGCAATAACACCAACCCCGACTCCTAAGCCAAGCCCGGAACCTACCCCTCCGCAACAAAGATGCAGTGAAGTTTCATCTCTGGACATTCTTATCAATAATATTGAGATAAATGTCGGAGAAACGGCTACTGTGCTGATAACAGTTAAATGCCAAGAAGGAGAAGGATTGGTTAATATACCAGTGACGGGGAAAATAAAAAAGGGCAACCGGAAAAAAGTAGTTTTTTTAAACGATTCCGGCGATAAAAGTTCGGAGAGAATTGTTTTCACTGATGAAAAAGGCGTGGCCTGCTTTTTTATTGAAGGCATTAAGAAAGGAAAGGCCCGAGTAAGATTTTACGTTAACAAAGAGCCTTTCAACGAAGAACATGATTACAAAATTCCTTCACTGAAAGTTGTTTTGAAAATAAGAGTCAGAAAATAAAAAACTAAGCTTTTCCCGCGACCGAGGCGATCTCGGCGCGGGGCTTTTTTATTAATTTTTAGTCAGGAAAAATTTTTACTGCCCGGCTCGTAAGAATGGAGCGGCGCCAGATTCTTCTCCCAGCCTCTGACCACCGCGTCGGCAAACTTCCACATCGCGTATATTTCTCTGGCGCTTATAAAATGCGTCCTGTCCCCGGCCAAACAATCGGAAATCAGCTTCTCATACTCCTCAACGTACTGCACCCTTTCTGAAGAATCGCGGTAGAAGAAATCAAATTCCCTGCCCTCCACTTCCGCTTTGGCGCCAGGCTTTTTGGAGCAGAATTTTATTTTTATCCTTTCCTCCGGCTCCCACCGGAAGACAAGCTCGCTTTGGCAAGCGATTCCGCCCGCCGCTTCGCCCGCCTTGCGAGGCAGGCCGCGAGACGAGCCAAGGCCGGAAAGCGGCGACGCCGGTTTGAAGGAAACGACTATCTCTTTGAGCCTTTCGCCCATTCTCTTCCCTCCCTCCAGAATTATCGGCACGCCTTTCCACCTCGGAGAAGAAAGGGCGGCTTTCACTTTAAAATATGTTTCCGTCCGCGAACTCGGCTTCACCCCTTCAATTTTGCCGTAGCCTTTGTACTGGGCGCGGAAAGCGGATGAGGTTACCGCCTTTCCCGACGGCGGAATCAGTTGCTCCAACAACTCGGCCCGGTTTTTTATAATGGAATCGGCGTCGTATTTCTTCGGCCGTTCCATTGTTATCAGCGCCAGCGCCTGCAGCAAGTGGTTTTGCCCGACGTCGCGGAACGCCCCCACCGCGTCGTAAAACGCGCCGCGGTGCTCCACGCCCAACTCTTCCAGCAGACTGATGTTGATGCTCTCTATGGTTTTATTGCTCCAGGAACTTTCCAGTAAATTATTGGCGAAACGGAAAGCCAGGATGTTTTGCAGCATTTCTTTGCCCAAATAATGGTCAATGCGGTAAATCTGATCTTCGTTGAAGAGCCTCCCGATTAAAGCTTCAATTTTTTGGGCCGACTTAAGATTGTCGCCGAAAGGTTTTTCTATTATTATCCTCGCGCGGCCGCCGCCTCTGGTTTTGGAAGAATCAAGTCCGGACGCGGCGATGTTTTCCAAAACGGTTCCGTAAAATTCCGGCGCGATGGAAAGATAGAAAATTTTGTCGCAAGTATCGCCGCTTTTTCCATCCATCTTTTTTACTTTCTCCGCCAGGCTGGCGTAAGCCGCCATGTCCGGAAGCTGGCCTTGATGATACTCAAACAACTTGCGGAAACTTTTAAGCTCTTTCTCCGGAACATTTTCGCCGAAGCGCTTTTTCACTATCTCCGCCGAGTACTCGGCGAATTTTCCGCCGTTGTAATCTTTGCGCGCGAAGCCGACGATTTTAAAATTTTTCGGCAGCGCTTTCTTCCCATAAAGATTAAACAGCGCTGGAATTATTTTCTTGGCGGCCAAGTCCCCCGTCGCTCCAAAAATAAAAAAAACGACCGGGCGTTCGTTTAAGTTTCCATTTGGATTCTTTTTCATAGGCATTATTTTCGCATAAATGAAAAAATATTTCAAACTGAAAAACCGACCTGCCAGGTTTTAACTTCTTCAACCTAGCAGGTCGGTTTTTGCTTGGCTTTTTTACTCCGTTGTTTTGCCGTCAAATTCCGGACTATCGGCTTCGGCTTCAGATTTCGTCACCCTTACCACGCCATCCCTGTGGTGGGCAGGAGAATAGATGGTATAAAGTTTTAATTCCTGCGAATCGGAAACATTTATAACATTGTGCCGCGCTCCAGCTGGCACAACTATGGCCGAGCCGTCTTTCACCTCGTATTCATGTCCGTCTATAACGCACTTGCCCACACCTTTTTCAAAGCGGAAAAACTGGTCGTTGTCCGGATGAACCTCCATCCCTATCTCTTCCGTTGGCTTAAGGCTCATTAGCACCAGCTGGCTATGCTTAGAAGTGTAAAGCACCTTGCGATAATTATTGTTATCCAAAGTGTCTTTTTCTATGTTTGTGTGAAATCCTTTCATGTTTTTAAAATAAATTTTACCTGATAAGTTAACCGTTCGCCTTTTGACTCATGCTTCATTATATACAACCTTCCGAAATAAAAAAGAGGCAACCGTCTGAACTAAAGACGATTGCCTCATGTCTAACACAATAAACGTTTTAAAATTAAACTTAATAGCTGTACCGTGAAAAAATATAATTATTATCCTTTCGGGCAGTATGACAGTTATAACAACCTGCCACAGGGTCAACATCGGCCTTAACGGTCATTGTTTTCCCGTCAACGGCCGAAAATATCCAGCCGCCTGTCTGCGTTGCCGCCGAATCGCGAGTCATCACCGCCAGCCAGTTTGTTTTTCCCATCGCGGTATCGTTACCTTCCGCCATTGGTTCGTTAAATTCAAGAATTAAAACGCTTCCTTCGGGGTAACTTCCCCCGCTTTTGTAAACAGGAAGCGCGATGTCGTTTACGAGTACTCTCTGGAATCCGTAAAACGGGCTGGATTTATCCATTACGACTCTGGAAACAGTGGTTGTCCAGTCCCTATACCCGGCCAAATCAGTCTTGGCAACAGACACGGATGAATGTGTTGGAGATGAAGCGCATCCAGCAAACATCCATAAAGCAGAAAAAATACAAACAATACTAATAATTCCAAAAACACCCCTCTTCATTTTTAACCTCCAAAAGTTAAAAACAAAAATAAAGTAATAAAGTAATAATAAAAAACAACTTCCTTATTGTGTCATAACCACCTCCTTTTTAGAGTTTTTATAAATAAAAGTACATTAAAAAAACTTCAACAAGCCTAGCGAATAAACTAGGTCTTGTCAATGTTTGAAACTTTTTACGATTTTGTTCTTCAGTTAAAACTACAGGTTGAGCTCAAGCACCCCGCCTTCCAGTTTAATTACCGCGCCCGCGTCAAGTTTGAAATTTATTTTAACTTCTCCGTTAAGATCCATGCCGGCTTTTATGTCGCTGGAAACTGAACCGCCGCTAATTGACACGATATTGTTGGAGCCAACCGCGACATCGGCATTGCTTCTCGCTTCAACCTCAACCACCGGCGCGAACACATACTCATTGCTGACCGTGGTGTGCAGAGATTCAGCAACGTTGAAATCCAATTTGACCGTGGCTGTTTCTCCGCTGTTTACAACGACGGTGTTAGCTACGGCAAAAGTATTGGAAGGAACATTGGCGGTCAGTCTTGCCCCATTCTTGGTTTGCACCACGACTTTATCAATAGTTAACCTGACTTGGTTGTAGGTTCCGGAGTCAATATCAGCCCTCCCCGCCAGTGAAAGCTGGTCCGATGATTTAAGTTGGAGCAGGTTATAGGTTTTTGCCTGGCCTGAAACCGCAACCCAGCCGCTTCCGGCGCTGTACAGTTCCATGCGGCTGGCAGTAAGTTCCACCTCGCTTACGCCTTGAAGGTCAACGGATTTATCCGCCACAACGAAGACAACCTCGCCTTTACCAGAAATCGGGGACGTTGAAATAGCGGATGAACTGAAGGGATTTTCCGTAGGAAACACGCCTTCTTGATTTTGATTCCTCTGATTGTAAAAATACACGCCCGCCGCCACGGCGGCAATGATTATGACGCCCACTAAAATATTTTTCATGATAATTTATTTATAGATTAATTAATAATGTAAACGCGCTCAATTTTGTAGCGCACATTCGATTTATTAAATTATAGCAACTTATTTCCCAATTTGTCCACGTTTTTAGGCGATGTCTAATTCCCCTCACACTCGCCCTCAATGTATGAATTAACCAGAGAATTGCGGCAAGCCTCGCAGGAGTTACCGAAAGTTTGCTTTATCGGCTCGCATGGAGCTTTAATGCACTGGATGTTGACCGTGGCGCAAACCGGTTTGTAAATCTTAGCGCAAGCGTCAACATTTCTCTGTTCCGGAGTACAAAAAGCTTCTTTGCCGCCGATGTTTCCTCCGCCAATTTTGTCTTTTAAAAAGTAAAAACCCGCTCCCGCCAAAATCAAAACAAAAATTATAATCAAAAATTTTTTCATTTTATATTTTATTTAATTATCTTTAAATATCCGCAATTAAAAAACTATTAACTTTTTAAGGCTGGAAAATTTCTTCCGGCAGGAAACGGACTTCGCGCGCTTCCGGAAATTGCTTCGCCGTCGCTTCAATCTGGAACCACAAAATACCGACGCGGCACGATCCGCCGACGGTTTTGTTTTTACTGTCTTCAAATTCAAGTGTCAAAATTCCGTCCTTCAGAAAAGCTTCTTTCAAAGAAAAACCTTCCAGCGGATATTCGGTGCCTATTCCCTGAGCGTGTTCTTCCGCGGTAAGCTCTCCTTTAAGCAAAAGCCGGATCGTGTCTTGAATCGGCATTTTATTTTTGGGGATATCTCGCCGAACCGCCGCCAAACCGTTTCTGCCGCACATAATATTCCCAGCCGCGTCTTTATCCAGCGCGGGGTTGTAATAATACAGCTTAACCGCGATGGTTTCCTGGTTTTTATTGGAGGTTAAAATTGAGTAGCCCAAATAACCGGCGATGGCAACCGCAACGAAAATTAAAATAAAAAGTTTTTTATTCATGTTTTAGCAAAACAACTCCGCCGCGGCGGGATTATTTTCACGTCTTTACATGTTAACCGATTGGATCATTCCCACGTAATTACCTTCCGTGTCCGCGAAGATAACAAAACGGCCGACGCCGGGGATGTCCATCGGCTCATCCTCCACCATTCCTCCCTCTTTTTTCACATTTTTTATCGCTTCCATAATATCATCCACGGCGATTACAATGCGGGGGGAATAACGCTCTTTGGGGTCATAAGCCCTCGGGTAAAATCCGCCGTTTATGGCGCCCGGTTTTTTAACCATGCGCTTCTCGTCGGTTTCGGTTGTCATGGCCAGGACGTAATTACCCATATCTTCCCCCATCATTTGCGTTTCCCAACCAAACGCTTTTTGATAAAATTTCGCCACGCGTTCCCGGTCTTCGTAGGGCATTTCAAAATGCACCACCGGATTCATTTTCATTTTCATAATTTAAAATAATTAAAATAATAAAATTTTATTTGATAAAGGCTGTCATCGCGACTTTTCCCTGAATTATAACCGGGACTTGCATTAAAAGAGTATTAAGAGTTGAATTATTACCGTCAGGCGCCGGCCGTTTCATAAAGACAGCCGGGAGCAACCCACTTTTCCTGCCGGTAAACGTCCTGGCCCAGATAATTTTCCCAGTCGTTGGCCAGCCGGGTGATTTTGTCATAAATGGATTGCCTTACGCTTTCATCCAAAAGAAGAAAAGGGCAAGTCGCCATCATTTCGGATTGAAAGAAAGACCTTTCTCCCCACACCTGCAGTTCCACCAGCCCGAATCCGGCAGGAACGGCCGAACTAGAGCTTGGCGCCACCTCGGCGACGACACCTTTAACCTCAAGCCTGTCTCCTTTGGCGACTTTTAAATTAGTCACATGGTCAAAACTTAACCGCCAGTTTGAGTATCCGTCGGGTACGATGACTACTTCATAATCGTTGTGATCCGGCTGGTATCTGATGTTTTCCACGACTCCTTTTACCGGGGAAAATAATTTTGTTCCTAGAGGCAGAATATAAGTTGGATGCGGCATAATGTCCGTGCCGCCCGGTCCGGTCAACTCTGTCCCGAATTCCATAAAGGCCTTTTTGTAAAAATGTTCGCCGATTGACTTCGTAAACACAATATCGCCGGCGCGATTTCCGGCCGCATACGGCTCAAGCTCTATGCCGATGTTATGCAACACAAGCCTGTCTGAATTATTTTTTACCGGCTCTGGGTTCGGCGCCAGCGATGAGGATGCCGCTTGAGAAATTGACGAGGAATAATTCTTGCTTTGGGTCTGGGGCGCTGTTTGTTTTTCGGTTTTCTTTCCGATCTGCTCCACGGTCTTTATTGCGCTTGGTTCTTTAGATTTGACGGCCGCCTCGCTTGAAGATGATTTTGCTGCCGGACAAGCCGCGAATTCGCAATCCGGCCCGCCGCGTCCGACGTATGATCCGCCCGGGCAAAGCTTGACCTCCTGCGTGCAAGCCGTTTGTCCGAAATCATCCGGACTAAGCCGCCGGTTTGAGTAAACAAGATAGCCGGCAAGCCCAAAAACACCGACAGCAATAGCCAACTTTAACCAGTCCTTTCCTTTCATGTTTTTATTTTACCAAAAAACCGCCAAGTTGGCTAATTTTTGTGGGAACTATTTATAGATGTGCCGCTTGCCGGATAGCCATTTCCAGTTTTTCCGGCTCGTCGGTGCCGATGCGATAGATTTTTCCGTTTTTCATGGTAAGTTCGATGGCGTCAAAGCCGGAGACATTAAAAATCCACATACGCGGCCAAAACCGCAATCGGACGCCCCAGCCATAATACCAATGATTTTTTACTTTCCTGACCGCGGCGATCTCGGTTAAAGGAAACTTTTTGCGGAAAATACCCCAGCCAAAACGGACTTTCAAAAGCTGCCCGTCAATGGCGACGGTCAGCGTCGAAAACGACGCGAGAATAAACAGAATTAACGCCATTATGGCGGTTATGGCAAAATTCGCGCCGGAATTGTATGAGGGCGGCTCTGCTCTGGCCGTAATTTGAAGCCACGCGAAAAGCGCCAACACGGCCAGCGTGATAACCAGCATCAGGTAACCAATTTGCGTATGTTTGTAATTTTCCATATTTTATTTTTTAGAATTTAACGCTTCGCGCCATGCGGTCAACGACGCTATCAATATCAAAAGTTTCTCTTTCACCTTCGCACGATTCTCGCTCAGTTTCGTCATAATTGCCGCATTGCGTCGCGCGAGTGGTAAAAGTGAAAATGACGGTTTTATTATCTTTCAGAAACGCATAAGCATATTGCGTGTAGATACTGCCGGCCGCGCCTTCCACGACGCTCGTGCGGCAGTATTCGCGGTTATCAACCATTCGCCTTTCGGTTTTACCAGCACGGGCGGTTTCTTCTCCGGCTTCGGTGCAAGTATATGTCTCATTCAACACCTGAACCTGCGGCGGCCAATCTACGGTCTGGATGTATGTGGTGAGCAAAGTCTCCGGATACTGGAATGTTGTGCCGGTCTTTTCGTCCGTAGTCGTTTTCCAAAGGTCGTTATTTCCTCCGGGACACGGAGCAAATTCGCACTTAGGTCCGACTCGCCCGACATATGATCCATCCGGACAAAGTTTGGCCTCCTGCGTGCAGGCAACTTGTCCTGAACCAGATGCGTTTAACTGCCAGATTGAGTAGTTGAGATATCCGGCGAAAGTCACCCAGATAATGTATGGAACCAGAAGCCAGGCGGCCGGCCTGGAGACGCGCGCGAACGCAATGATCGCGGCAAGAATAGCCAACCAGAGGAAAACAATTTCCACAAATGCCCAGCCGGGACTTTTGAGCCCGAAGAAAATCACCGACCAAATAACATTCAGAACAAGCTGCGTGTCAAAAATTATCAACGCGGTCTTTACTCCCTTGTTTCCAAGTCCTTTTTTCCACACTAAAAATACGGCCACGCCCATCAAGGCAAACAAGACCGTCCAGACCGGAGCGAATATCCAATTCGGGGGCGCGAGTTCCGGTTTGGCCAGTCCGGCGTACCAGCCCGACATTATCGCCGGCATGGTAAAAAGAGAACCTATAAATCCGGCGAGTTCGCAAACAGCAACAGAAAAAATTAACTTAAAAATATTTTTCATTATAAACAACCGCAGCTCTGCAATTAAAAATCTTTTTACTTATTTTACCACAAAATCGGCCATATAGAATAGGGCTGGCCTATATTTTTGCTCGGTCGCGGCGGAATTACCCCACACCCCCTTCCGCCTCGCCCTCGCTTGGGCTGGCGAATTTTTTTGCGGAGCTATTTTTATATTTGATCAATTCGCTACTCTTCAACTCATCGGACATAAAATTTAATACGCCCACCATATATCCTTCTATTTCCGATATAACTTTTTCCGGTTGTGGAGAATGAACTCCCACCTCTTCAATAAGGTCTAGCGCTTCTTTTAATAAATTGTCTGGCACGTATTCAATGTTATCAAATACTCTTTGTATATAATATCTATTTATCAAACTCCGACCTCCACTACTTCTGCCAGAAATCTGAACCCCTGCATTTTCAAGTTTAGCCCTAAATTTTTCTACTTTTTCGTCATCGCTATCACCATAGTTCCATTTATATGACGAAAGCGCAAAATCGTTACCATAAACACCAAAATTCATGCCTTGCTGATATCCCTTATCCAAATGCTCAATAAATTCATTTCTGTAAAACCTCAAGGCAGAATATAGCCACTTAATTTTGGTTAGAAAATTATCCTTAAATTTTTGTGACAAATTCGACAACCGATTAGATTGGCTAAGTTCAAAATAAAAATTCCCAATTTTATGATACATCCCTTCTCCATTTTTACTGCCTCTATCTGGCAGATACATTTTTAACAGTAACAGGCTCCGACTTATCATAATCATTCCAAACATAAACAGTGATTGAACATCAATTTTTATTGCCGCATTATTATCGCGCTCGTATGGATGAGACGGGTACGATCTCTTATTTGGGCCTAAAAAGTGCAAAAATTGATCATCCCGGGAAATGTAGCTCAAAATCTGTCTATCATGTCTAAATCGTCGGACAATGTGCTCAAATAACTCTAAATCTGAGAGCACCATCGACATTATTTTATTAAAATCGTTGTTCGGGTAATTTATTCCCTGCAAATTCTGTTCTAGCTTCCTAAAAGCTGATTCAAGCTTGGAATGCTCTCGTTTAATTTTCTGATGTATCTTTCTTCTTTTTCTTGTTTTTAATTCAAAGAGTAAATTACCGAAAAGTTTATAAAGGATAATTCTAATTTTTCTTTTAATTTTTTGCATGTGAAAAATCTTGTCATGTAAATTTACTTCAAAATATATGCCTCCAGAGAGATACCGTCTAAAAGCTGACGTGATTTCTCTCTCAACTCTAAACCTTCTCGGATTGTTTTTTCTATTTTTTTCTGTTCGGTCTCTGGAGGTATAGGAATTAGGATGTTTTTTAAATCTTCATCAGAAACCGAAGGTATTGCCGCCCCAGTCCGTAATCTAAATATTTGTGATAGAAAAATATCAGATCGTAGAATTGCGAAAAGATAATATGGATTAATGCTGTTTGCTTTCAAAACTCTAAAACCGTTCGTACATATTGCTCCACTAAAATCTCGCCTTACAATTGCTGTGGCATGGTTTTTTGTTCCGATAGAGTTACCGGCAACTGCAGTAATAATATCTCCTTCCTCAATTTCATAAGAAGCGCGACTAGGAGCTTCGTGCACCTGCATCTCTGAATAAGAAACAAGCTCGCCATTTATAGAACTTGCATCAGATAATTCGACATAGCGAATCACCGCCTCCGGAGTTTTGAGTCTCTTGCTTTTTCTAGTTACTACTTCAACTAGCTCTCCAAGTTTTTTAGCGCCTCCTTTCGAAAGTAGAGTTCGAATTTTACGATATTCGGGATTGTAGTACTCAACATCAAATCGGTTATTCAGCTCACTATATTGTAGTGTAAATATATTATTATTTGCTTTTATTTTTTTGCTCTCTCTAAACTGAGAATATGCCGAGATTATTTCTGATATATCTTCATCAATGATAGGATCGCCATCCTGATTTTCCACAACCCTTCCTTGCGAATCCTTTTTATAAATAATTGTGCCATTCTTATTTCCTTCATAACCAACTTTTGTGATCTTGGCAAAGAAAATCGAATAGTCCTTTTTCTTTTGCGCCTCCAGTTCTACCGGAGAAAGTTTTTGACAGAACAACAGCGAGGCCTTAACGCCCGTCCCATGGGGTATAAAAGTTTCGGGTGGCAAAGCAACAACTGCTAAAATTTTAGCCTTAGAATTTATAAACTCTCTGACATAATCGAGGCTGGAATTTTCAAAATCGCCATTTGGAAGAACTATCGCTAGTTTTCCTCCGTCTTTTAATAACCCAAGACAACGCTCGATAAACAGTATCTCCGGCACTTGCCCATTCTGTAATTGATTGGTAGCAACGAGTTTTCCACGACTATCCTTTGACCATTTATATCCAAGTGAAAAATCTCGCAAAACATTTTCGTTTGTAACTTTACCTTGAGAACCAAATGGTGGATTAGTCAAAATTAAATCAAAAGAACCTTCAATCTTGTTTAATTTCGTGGATTTTGAAAATTCCTTCTGTATAGCATGGATATTTGAAAGAGAATTAGTATTGACGATTCCAGAATAGCCATCGTCTTCTAAAATCATTCGCATTTTTGCTACCTTTGCGACAAGAGGATTGATTTCTATACCAAAAAGATGATTTTCGGCATATTCCATTTCTTTCTTTTTTCTTTGTTCGCTGTCCTTAATATTTGCGAAATTGTTTTGCCAAACATACTTCATGGCCTCTACTAAGAAACCGCCGGTACCGCACGCAGGATCGAGGACCTTCTCATTTTTTTGTGGAGATAAAAATTCTACACAGAGCCGGATTATTGGATCAGGTGTAAAAAACTGGCCGCGTTCTCCACGCTGATGAGAATAAACAAATTTTTGAAAGGCCGTTCCTTTAACATCTCTCTCCGAACGAGAAAGATTGAGGTTTTGAAGTTTGCTAACAACAAATGCCAGGGTCGCAGTTTTGAGATTGATTTTTTCTGATTCATCAAAAACATCGTCGTAGTCCTTTTTTGCTTTATCAAAAAGCTCTACAATCCTTTTACGAAATGTGTCGTCTCGTCCATCACTAATTTCATCTTTCTCAACTTCCGAAATATAAAATTTTGATTTTTTTTCATCGCCTCGCTCATCTTCAACTTTTATAAAAAGCAATTTTAGAACTTCGGCAAAGGCTTCTTGAGAGGAGAGACCATCGTTAGCATAAATGTGGTTATGAATATCGCCAAAAACCTTAAAAAGATTCTCGGCCTTTTTAAGGTCGTCTTTTGATATTTGTTCCAACTCTGGAAAAAGCATTTGCTTTTGCATAAAATTAAGTAAAATAATACACCGTTGTGTAAATTATACTACACAGCGGTGTATTATCTCAATGTGGATAACTCACATTTCCTCTACTTCTCTGTTATCAAGCTGGCTTTTATCAATAATCCGATATTGTGGTTTGGTTGTTTTGATGCACGCCTCGATATCGGTATACCAAGGGCGATTTATCCGAAGCTCCTCTTTTCTCCCTTTGACTAAAATATCAATAACATAATTTTGGTATAAGTGTTCGGGAGAAGTCGGCGAATGACTAATCTCCGACGAATTCATAAAAACAAACTCATGTTTTCCGGTTCTTAAAAAGAGATCAACGGCCATAATGTTAAAGTCACTTACAAGAGGAGCAGCTTGTTTTAAACCAGTTATGGGCGCAACTCTAGTACTCGGTTGGTGAGTCTCAAGGATTGCTATCGCGCCCGCAACTTTTCTATAGGCTGTTTCAGTAAATAGTTCTTTTGGCAAAGCGTACACCCATTTTTTCAAATCGTCTTCAGATTTCCAAATTTTACTCAAGTCGCACGCAATGGGACCGGGAAATTCTTTATTCCAATTAAATTGTGGAAATGACTTTCTTTTGTTTTTTGCTTCCCATAACGCTTTTATTCGCTTATACGAGCGCAAACCATTCTCATAAGTTTTTGACTTGTTTTTCGCTAAAGACACAACAGCTTTAAGGAATCTAAATAGCTTGTCCGGACTATTCAATTTATCTCCCCGAAATTCTGAGTTGCTTTTTAGTCCTTTACTCTCTATAACCAACCATTTATCTTCTTCGGAATTTATTGGTCGAATGTAAAAATCGCCTCGAGCTTCAGAACTTTTTGCATTGTTGCCGCCTTTCGGTTTTTCTTTAATCCTAAGAACCTCAAAACCTTTCTTTTTTAAATACTCAGCCAAAAATAACTCACTTATTGCACCCATAATATACCCCCTGGCACTAGGGCTTATATTTATTGCTTCGAGGAAGATGTCTTCATCAACCCCGAATCTATTTTTTATGTAATCAGAAAGGCCAGACATGTTATTTCAAAAAATAATCCAGTGGCTTTTTATAAATCCAGGCAAACTCCTTGAGTGCAACAATATCAATACGCCTCTGTCCGGCTTCTACCTTTGAGACATGAGATTGGGTTTTCCCGAGCAGTTTGGCTACTTCCGCCTGATCTAAACCGGCCTCTTGGCGAGCTTTTTTCAACTGCTCAACAGTGTATTTATGGTCTTTTGATAAAATTGCTTTAACCATAGTTATCTATATGGTAATATTCCATTGTGTTATATTCCAAATTGTCATATACTAATTTAGTGAGTTCCGCCAACTTGCCCGCGCACTGGAGCTCCGCAAAAAAATTCGCCAGCCCAAGCGAGGGCGAGGCGGAAGGGGGTGTGGGGTAATTCCGCCGCGACCGAGCAAAAATATAGGCCAGCCTTGCCGCCCTGCTCGGTCAGAGCAGAAGCCAGCAAAAAAGTTTTCTTTTCCTTTTAGAAGAAAAAATCCGGCGCGCGCAAAATCAGAAAAGCAGAGAAAACTTTTTTGCTATGCGCGAGTCCACCGGTTGGCGGACGGGCGGCGGCTGTTTCAAAAAGATCTATTTGCCCTTGATCTTAAATACTTTTTTATTCGCCTCTTGAAGGATCTTGAGCGTTGCCTGCACGGAGAGATTGTCACTCGGAAGAAGCGCCAATCTCTCGCCGAGAACATTTAAAAGCGGGCTTAAAAATTCATCAACCCAAGAAGGCGAGATGGTCAAGATACCGGAGAAATCTATTTCCAATTCCTCGGTTGGCGCAAAATCGCGCAAGGTTGGCTGAAAGGCTCTATATGCTTCGCTGCCCAGCTCTCGCGATATCAGTGTTTTTCCAAACTTTTCTAATTGTAATCTCATAATATTTATTTGAATTTAATTTTTGCTAAACATCCCCGGATATCTACAAAATCTATGCAAGTTTGCTCGAAATCTACTCAATAATGCTCAATTCTGCGCAAAATATGCAAAATATGGGCAAAGTAATTGTCGACTGCCCTATCCTGGTACTCACTAATGTTTTGGGGTTTTTATTAGTTTAGAATATTTCTCTTTTATCTTTTCAGTTTTTGGTTTGATTATAGCCGTTGAATATCCTTCTTCGGGATGTCTTGCATAAAATCTCTCGTGTTCCTCTTCCGCGGGGTAAAATTTCTCCAAGGGAACAAGTTCAGTGATTATTGGTTTGTTGTACTTCTTTGAATTTCCAAGTTTTTTAATGTAGCCTTCCGCCAATTGTTGTTGTTCAGGCATTGTGTAAAGCAAAATTGAACGATATTGGGTCCCAACGTCGTTGCCTTGGCGGTTCAGAGTTGTTGGGTCATGACTGTCAAAAAACACTTCCAGCAATTTTTCAAAAGATATCATTTCTGGATTATATTCAACTAAAATTACTTCTGCATGGCCCGTAGTCCCGGTAGAAACCTGCTCATAAGTAGGATTAGGCAGTTTGCCTCCAGCATAGCCGGAGGTCACAGTAATAACACCTTTGAGCATCAAAAACACGGCTTCTGTACACCAAAAGCATCCGCCTCCGAATGCTACGTTTTCAATTTTTTGTAAATTAATTTTCTCCATCATCTCTATCTGGTTTGAATTTTAGCGCCACTGAATTTATGCAATAACGTTTTCCCGTTGGTGGGGGACCATCATCAAAAACATGGCCAAGATGAGACTCGCATCTGCCACAAAGTACTTCTGTGCGGCGCATACCAAAAGAATTATCAGGACGTTCAATAATATTTTCCAGATTAATCGGTTTGTAATAACTTGGTCATCCGGTACCGGATTCAAATTTGGCTTCAGAACGAAAAAGTGCTAAATCGCAAGCAACACAGTTATACGAACCATCAATTTTCAACTCCTGTACTGGACAAGTAAAAGCAGGTTCGGTTTCGCCCTGTCGTAGTATTTTATACTGCTCCGGAGTAAGTATTTTTTTCCATTCCTCTTCAGTCTTGTGAATTTTTTCCATTTACTTGTTTTTAATTTTGTAACAGATTTTATTCCTACACTTCAACTCACTATTTCCTTTAAAAAAGTTCTAACTCCACGATAGGTATAAAAAAACAACCAACACAAATACTAGCTTTTTTAGTGACTCCGCGCTTGGGATGAAGTTCGTTTAGCCATTATAGAGGAAAATTGCCAAAATTAAACTTTAAAGACCAGATCGGCGTTGTTTTTAGGCCTGCATTCTTCCGCGTATCTTCGGTAAGCTTCTTTGTAATACCTAGTCCAATTATCGGGGTGACTTTCCGGAATATAAGCACTGCCCCATTTTTTCTTTTCTCGGGCGATCCGTTTCTTATCCGCTTTGGCAAAATCAACATCAAGGTAAATTCTTTTGTCCCACTCCTTGCTTATTTTGTGCCCGGGGTGGAAAAGAAAGATACCGTCTATTACTAAAATTTTCTTTGACAGATCAAATGTTTTCAGTGGACCGAAGTCATTTTTGTCATAGTCGTAAGTTTTTAATTTGACTGAGCCTTTGCTTTTGTTTTTAAACTCACTGACTAGCTTTTCCAAATCGCCATAGCGAAACCAGTCATATTCAAAAACTCGCGATTTATCTTCAGTTTGTTCGATCATTTTCTTTCTGTCTTTCCAATGATTGATGAAATCGTCCAGATGGACCGCCAGCGCGTCCGGATTCTCTTTGGCAATGAAGTCGGCGACCGTGGTCTTGCCCGATCCGGCGTAACCGTCAACAGCCACGACTAATTTAGCTTGGTCTTTTAACCAGCTCTCAATTTTTTCGTTTATTTTTTTGGCAATGCGTTCCGATCTGAGCATACAAAGATAAATATATTTACAAAAAACGACCTGGCAAGTTTTGTATTTTTTTAAATCCGCCGAGTATTCTTTCCTTCAACTCCGTTGACCAAAAATCAAGCTCTTTTATTTCTTCCATGTTTTTTACCCATTTATAGTTTATGTGTTCGTCACTAAGACTGATTTTATTTTCTTTTTTTGTTTTCCCGACAAAGAAAACGCCGTATTGATGAAGCCCTTTGTGCTCCCAATTATCAACCTGCAATATGCCGTCTATGGAAAAATCCGATATGCCCGTTTCTTCCTTTACTTCCCTTCTAAGCCCGTTATCCCATCGTTCTGAAACATTTAGTCGTCCTCCGACAAGAAGCCATTTGCCGCTGTTATGCTGCAGCAAAAGAAGCCCTCCCTCCTCGTTAACTAAAAAAATATTTTGAGTTATTTTAAACAATCCGTGTTGTTCGCTGTTCATGGTTGCTTTCATCGCTGTATTATAACAAAATAATATTAAGAATTACTAACTTGCCTACAGTTAATATTTTATGATTTTGAGCGGCGATAAAATTATTTTAAGGCCAATAAAAATGAGTGATGCTCATAGATTTTTCGTATGGATGTCCGATACAAGCGTCAATAAATATACAACGAGGAAAAGCCTGACATTAAAAGAAGAAAGAGAGTGGATCAAGAATCTTCCAAAAAGAAAAAATGACAAAATATTCGCAATAGACACGATAGACAAAGTACACGTCGGCAGCGTGGGTTTGCATCATATTAAGAAGCAAGACAAAAACGCCGTTCTCGGTATTTTTATCGGGGATAAAAATTATTGGGACAAAGGATACGGCAGGGATGCAATCACAACTTTGCTCAATTACTCTTTTAACAAATTAAAACTTCATCGGGTAGAATTGTCTGTTTATGATTACAACAAAAGAGCGGTAAATTTATACAAAAAATTGGGCTTCAAAACGGAAGGAAAAAAGAGAGAGCATGTTTTTTACAAAGGAAAGTTTGCCAGGTACCCCAAATTTAAGACACTGATTCCATGAAATTATCAGCGTAATTTTGTAGAATCAGTTATATGAAAAAAGCATATCGCGTCGCTCCGGA
>JABWAS010000003.1 GCA_013360865.1 Candidatus Paceibacter sp. | reverse complement strand
GTTCCTGTCGGCGGCAAAATCGAACTGGAGGAAGCCATGGCCAGATTGATGGAAGACGGTGTTTTAAGAAAAAAGCTGTCCGAGGGGGCTTTGTTAGCCATAAAAAATCTGCCAAGTAAAGAAGAAACCATGGCGTTATACAAACAGAGCTGGGAAAAAGCGGATAAAAGAGTAAAACTTTTGGTTGTAACTCAAAAGGTAGATATAGACGATGCCAATCTGGGCTCTTTCCATGGTTGGCTGGAAAAACTGGCCGAAAAATCGGATTTGTTTGTTGTGGCTAACCAAGTTGGGGAATATAAGTTACCGGGAAATGTTAAAGTTTTTTCTTTGGAAAAAGAAAAAGGGCACGGGAAAATTGTTAAATTTTTAAAATATCGGTGGTTGTTGTTGAGCTTGTTGCAAAAAACGGACGGAGTTTTTTATCATATGTGCCCGGAGTATGTGTTAGGCGCTGGTTTGTGTCCTAAAATTTTCCGGAAAAAAACCTTGTTGTGGTACACGCACAAATCAGTAAATTGGAAACTGAAGCTGGCCGAGAAGCTCGTGGATAAAATTTTTACCGCCTCAAAAGAAAGCTTCAGACTTCCATCAAAAAAAGTTGAAGTTGCTGGACATGGGGTAGACGTGGAAAAGTTCAAATATAAAAGTTCAAAAGTTAATCCGCCAGCTGGCGGACAAGATTCAAAATTTAAAATTATTACCGCTGGAAGAGTGGCGGAGGCAAAAAACCTGCATCTGCTTATAGAAGCGGCGGAAATTTTGAGAAATAAAAATTTTAATTTCCAAATTAAAATCGCCGGAGCGCCGATACTGGAAAGCGACAAAAAATATTTTGAAAGCTTGAAACAGAAAATAAAAGAAAAAAAACTTGAGGATATGATTGAATTTGTCGGTCCGATACCCAATAGAAATATCGCGGATTTTTATAAGGGAGGCGACTTGTTTGTGAATTTGAGCGATACCGGCAGTTTGGATAAGGCTGTATTGGAAGCGATGGCCTGCGAGTTGGAAATTTTGACCTCCAACGAAGCGTTTAAAAATATTCTGCCGGAAGAAAACATGGCGCCCAAGGATTCCTTTGCCATAGCCGAAAAAATAGAAAAAATTGCGAAACAAGGAAGTTCCGTCAGAAGCGATTTTATAAAATACGTTTCGGACAGCCATAGTCTGAATGTCCTGGCGGGAAAAATAATCAATTTTTTCCGCGTTCGCTAAACTGGAAACAACCCTATTTTTTTGCTAAATTTAACAAATGATTAAAGTTTGGACTGATGTTCCGCTCCCTTTGTCTTATATGCCTCTTCTTTATCCGAATTGGGGTGTTCAGACCAAGGACGCTCATTTGTTCTTTTCCAAGAAAGCCTTTGCCCATTTTAATAAACCGTTTGTGGAAATAGCGGAGGATCCGGCTTCGGCGGATTTTTTGCTTATCCCTCATAATTTCCCCCTGGTCAGGGAAAGAAAGGAATATTTGGACAACTTCGCGAGACTTTCCAAAAAGCACAATAAAAAAATAAT
Organism: Candidatus Paceibacter sp.; assembly: GCA_013360865.1. NCBI lineage: Bacteria > Bacillati > Minisyncoccota > Minisyncoccia > Minisyncoccales > Candidatus Paceibacteraceae > Candidatus Paceibacter > Candidatus Paceibacter sp. The sequence goes on along the minus strand of JABWAS010000003.1, from coordinate 95,026 downwards.
AATCTTCATCTACGGAGACTCCATGGAAAAAGTCTGCGTGGAAAACGCCATTGTGTTCAGAACTTCTCGCTATAAAAGCGAAAAAGAAAAAAACGAAATAATGATGCCGCCGTTCGTGGAGGATTTGACGGGGGAGTTTGAATTTCAGCCGAGGATGAAAACGGACAGCAAGCCGATAATAGGATTTTGCGGCTGGACTTCGTCCGGAGGCGTTTGGCGTAAAACGAAGCAGTTCGCCAAGAAAATTTTACGCCTGGCCGGATGGAGAAACATAGACGCCGCGGACGGCATCGCTCTTAGGAATAAAATCATAAAAATTCTCAAACGGTCCAGGCTGGTTGAAACTAATTTTATAGAGCGCAAGACTTATTCGGGCCACGCCAGCACCATCTCCTTGCCGCCGGAAATTGCCCGCCGCGAATACGCCGAAAATATGTCCGGTTCCGACCTGGCGTTGGTTGTAAGGGGCAACGGCAATTTCTCTTTCCGGTTTTACGAAACGCTTAGCGCCGGCCGGGTGCCGCTTTTTGTGGATACGGATTGCGCTTTGCCATTGGAACAGATTGTAAATTATAAAGATTTCTGTTTGTTTATTGACCGGAGAAACATAAAAAAGATAGGGGAGTCCGCCGCCGGTTTTTACCGGAATCTGAACGGCGAAAAGTTTGTTTTAATGCAGAAAGAGGCCAGAAAAGCGTTTGAGGATTATCTGCGCTCGGATAAATTTTTTGAACTAATGTTTCTGAAAGAAGAAATAAAAAAATTTTTATGATAAAAAAAGCCAAAAACCGCGCTAAAAACGGATTTTTAAAAGCTGTAAATTTGCCCGTTTTAGGGTTGTTGTATCGGAAAATTTATTCTTTTCCGATAAACAAAAAACTCAAAGAATTCAAGCTGTCCGACCTTATTGTTACGGTTGAACCGTCCAATGTCTGCAATTCCGCCTGCGTCATGTGCCCATATCCGAAAATGACCAGACCGAAGAAGGCGATGCCGATGGACCTGTTTAAAAAAATCGTGGACGATTGCGTCAGCCACGGCGTCTATAAATTCAACCTTAATTTTTACAACGAGCCGTTTTTGGACCCGGCGATTTTTGAGCGGATAAAATATCTTGAGTCAAAAGGCGTCCGTATCCAGCTTTTCTCCAACGGTTCCGTTTTAAACGGCGAAATTATAAACAAAATAATTGAAAGCGGCTTAAACGACATAAGGTTCAGCGTTGATGGAGTCAAAAAAGAAACCTACGAGAAAATAAGGAAAGGTCTTGATTTTAACAAAACCGTTTCAAACATTCTAAAACTGATAGAAAGAAAAAAGGAACTTGGTTCGCCGTCGCCGTGCGTCGCGGTTGTGTTCGTAAGGAGTAAAGACAACGAGGGCGAACAGGAAGAGTTTAAAAAGTTTTGGCATGGCAGGGCGGATAAAATAATTATTTCTTTTGACGACAACAGAAACGACACCGCCGACATTTCTTTAATGAAAAAACCTTCCGCCAAAGCGTACCCTTGTTTGCGGTTGTGGAGGGAGCTCGTGGTAATGAGCGACGGCAGAGTGGCTCTCTGCTGCATTGATTTTGACGGATCCGTGGTCGTGGGAGATTTTGCCAAACAAACACTGGAAGAGATATGGGACGGCGAAAAATTCGCGGAAATAAGAAGAAAGCATATGCGTTTTGAGGCGGGAGAGATTCCGCTTTGCCGGAAGTGCTTCCACCCCTATCGGATGAACGTAACAAGTTGGTGGCGTAAAAATTAAAATGCCCGATTACGAAAAAATTTATTATCATAAAGCGCTGGAGAAAAGCGGTTTTGACGACGGCTGGCGTAAATATATTCTTGATTTCATAAAAAACAACGCGCCAACGGGAGCATTTGTCTTGGAGTTGGGTTGCGGAGAAGGAGAATTTTCAACCAAAATGGGAAACAGCGTAAATTATTATGGCATTGATGTTTCGGAATACGCTTTAAAACAGGCCGCGGCAAAAAGCTCCGTCACGAGTGCCAAGTTTACTTTGATTGACCCGGATGATGGCAGGCTGCCATTCGGTGACAGAATGTTTGATGTCGCGTTCGGCGTGTATTCTCTGGAGCATTTTAAAAAACCGAAAGAGATGATTGACGAAGCCGTTCGAGTTTTGAAGCCGGGCGGCCATTTGATTTTTCTCGCTCCCAATTTGGAGCTTCCGTTGTCGCGGCTTAACGCCGTGAGGCACAAAAATATATGGTATAAAGTTTGGCTCGGAGCGGCAAGGATTTGCGATTATTTTTTCAGAATATTCGGAGTCGCCACATTCCGGACGTTGGGCGAAAATTTCACTTCCGCCACCGGCAGATATGAAAAATTGGACGACGATCTCACTTACATAGTTTCTTCAATGGAAGTAATAAATTATCTCAAGAAAAGGCACAAAGCGGAAGAAGTTTTTTCCGCCAAAATGAGCTCTCAAGACGCCGGCCCGGGGCTTAAAGGAAAAATCAGGAGGATGATTGCTTTACTGCCCGCGATGAAATATTATGGCAGTGTGCTTTTTGTGGTCGCGCGAAAAGCCGGAAGTTAATTTAAATGAAGAAAATTAAAGCGAAATTGGAACATTTCTGGCACGTGTTTAAAAGACACGTTCTTTACGACGTTTTGGACGGAAATTTCGCCAAGCCGGCGCATTTTGTCCGCACCGCCGTAAAGCATAAACTTTTTGATTATCCTTATCTGGCGATGGTAGAAACCGCCAGTTTCTGCAACTTGAAGTGCCCGACCTGCACCACCCCGCACGACAAAATCAAAAGGCCGAAGGTGGCCATGAGCCTGGAAAATTATAAAAAAATAATAGACAACGTCAAAGATTCCGTTTCCGTTGTTTTGCCCTGGTTTTCCAATGACCCGCTGGTCAATCCGCGCATGGCGGAAATGATAAAATATTCCCACCAAAACAACATGTACACGGTGATAAGCACCAATGCCGTTTTGTTGGACGAAAAAAGATCAAAAGAGCTTTTGAACTCCGGACTGGATGAAGCGATTCTTTGCCTTGACGGGATGAGCAAGGAAAGCTATGAGGTTTTCCGCGAAGGGGCCGTTTTTGAAGAAGTGCTTGAAAACATAAAAAATTTCTGCCGTCTGAAAAAAGAATCAGGACGGAGAAAGCCGTACGTTGAGCTGCAGTTTATTCTTACCAAGTTTAATCAGGGAGAAGTTGAGGATGTAAAAAGATTGGCCAAAGAACTGGGAGTGGATCGCTTGAGAATAAAGTCGTTCGCCTTGAGCGAGTACGCTTACTCCAAGGAAGAGATTAAAGAGTTGTCGGAAAAATTCCTGCCGGACGATCCTCGCTACGCTTCCAAAATAAGGTACGAGAAAAAAGGAGGGGATTTGGCCGTCAAGAACAGGAAAAAATTCTGCGAGCTGCCTTCGTCCAACATTGTGGCGCTGGCGGACGGCCGGCTGGCGATGTGCTGCTACGACATCAACGGCCAGTATATTTATGGCAATGTTCTGGAAAAACCGCTTAGGGAGTTTTGGCATCTGCCGGAGGTTAGAAGCAAGAGAAAAAAAGCCGGGCGGCGCGGCTATCCTTTGTGCGAAAAGTGCGCCAACTAAAAGGCTTTATATGAAAGTCCTATTTTTCGGAATATACAATAAAAGCGATCCGGTCAATGCCAGGACCAGGATTTTACTGGAAGGGCTTAAGAAGCGCGGCTGGGAAATTGATGAGTGCAATACTCCCGTTTCTTCGCTTTGGCGGTTTTGGTTTTTGCTTAAAGAATACCGCAAAACCAGCGAGGATTATGACGTGATGTTTCTGGCTTATGCCGGAGGGCAAACAATATCAATTCTGGCGAAAATACTTTCAAAGAAAAAAATAGTCGCCGACCCGATTGTCTCTTTGTATGACACGATGGTTTTTGACCGGAAAAAAGTTTCCCGATTTAGCTTTAAAGCGGCTTATTATTACGTTTTGGACTGGCTTTTGTGTCGTTTGTGCGATGTGGTAATTATGGACACCGCCGCCAACGCCGATTATTTTCGCCGGACGTTTAAATCGCCCGTGTCAAAGTTTCGCCGGCTGTTTATTGGAACGGAAGAGAAAACAATGCGTCCTGCGGCGGCTGAAGAAAAAGGAGATAAATTTATAGTTCACTTTCACGGATTTTTTATCCCTCTGCACGGGGTGGAGCATATCGTAAAAGCTGCTAAACTTTTGGAAGAAGAAGACGTGGTGTTTAACATCATAGGCCGGGGGCAGACTTATAAACAAGTCAGAAAAGTGAGCGAAGACATTGGTGTAAAGAACGTCAACTTCATAGATCCGGTCGCCTACGACAAGATTCCGGATTATATTAAGCGGGCCGACGTCGTTCTAGGAATATTCGGCGACACCGGCAAGGCGTCGCGGGTCGTACCGAACAAAGTTTACGACGCCGTCGCCATGGGCAAGGCCGTCTTGACGGCGGACACTCCGGCCGTTCGGGAACTTTTTTCCGACGGGGAGAATTGCCTTTTTTGCCGGCCGGCCGATCCGGAAGACCTTGCCGCCAAAATCAGGACTCTTAAAAACAATCCGGGTTTGCTTGAAAAAATCGCCGCCGGCGGATATAAACTTTTCCGGGAAAAACTCAGGCCGGAAATCATCGCCGCGGAGTTTGAAAAAATACTGCGCGAAACGGTATAGATTTTAAAAAATTTTTATGAAACCATCGCTTTTAAAACTTAAAGAAATAAAAACGAAAATTATTGTTCCGTGGGAAGGTTTTTTCCGCGGCAAAATGATGAAAATCCTGACGGATAAAAAGTCGATTATTGACATCGGCGGCAGTTTGAGAATCTCCACCGCGAAAGGGAACAGGGTCAATCCGGATATGAAGTGGATAGCGGAGGCGATAAGGCAAAACAGAGTGGACTATAAAATTATGGACGTGGTGCCTGATTATAATCCCGACGTAGTGGGCGACATCCATAATATGCCTTTTGCCGACAATTCCGTCGACGCTATTATTTGCATGGCGGTTTTTGAACACATTGAAGACCCGCTGACGGCGGCCAAGGAGCTTTACCGGGTTTTGAAGCCGGGCGGATATTGCCTGTTCCAGGCGCCGTTTCTTTATTACTACCACCCGGAAAAAGGATATTACAACGACTACTGGCGATTTACGCCGGACGTTCTCAAGATGATGTTTAAAAATTTTTCCGTAATGGAAACGCATAATATCCGGGGGGCGGCGGCTTCCGTAATCCATCTGACTCCATTGGGCAGGATAAGTTTTTTTGTCGCCGTGGGAAATTTTTTGGATCGCTTGTTTAAAAAAAGCGGCAGCAATCAATCCAGCGGTTTTACGGCGTTTCTGATTAAATAAAAAAATGAAGATAATATACATAGCCAATATGCGTTTGCCGACGGAAAAAGCCCACGGTATCCAAATAATGAAGACTTGCGAGGCGCTTGCCGATAGCGGTTGCGTCGTGGAACTGCTGGTGCCCTGGAGATTTAATAAAATAAAAGATGACCCTTTCCGCTATTACGGGGTTAAAAATAATTTTAAGATTATCAGGATACCTTCCGCTGATTTTGTGTGGCTTGGCAGGGCGGGTTTTTTGGTCCACGCGCTGATTTTTTCAAAAATAGCGGTTATTTATTCGCTTTTTAAAAGGAGCGGCATAATTTATTCCCGCGACGAAATGCCGTTGTATTTGGCAAGCTTTTTTAAAAAAAATATTTTCTGGGAAACGCACGTTGGCAATTTTAATTTTTTTGCCAAAAGGCTCATTAGAAGATGCAAAGGCATTGTCGCCATCGCCGGAGGGCTTAAAAAATTTTATGAAGACAAAGGCGTGTCCGCCGATAAGATTGTTGTCGCTCCGGACGGCATTGACCTCGGAGATTTTTCCAAAAATTTTGACAAAGCCGAATCCAGAAAAAGACTTGGGTTGCCTCTTGATAAAAAAATCGCCATGTATATAGGGCGTTTGGACGGCTGGAAAGGAGCGGAAACGCTGCTGGAAACGTCTAAATTGTTGCCGGAAGTTCTGTTTGTTGTCATCGGAGGAGAAGCCGGTCAGATTGCCCAGGTGGATAAAAAATACCCCAGGGTTTCTTTTTTAGGCCAGCGTCCTTACAGGGAAATTGGAGAAAACCAGGCGGTGGCCGATGTTTTGGTTCTGCCCAACACCGGCAAAGACAAAGTTTCCGTTGGCTTTACTTCGCCACTTAAGCTTTTTTCTTACATGGCGTCCGCCCGGCCCATAGTTGCTTCCGATTTGCCCTCAATAAGGGAAGTTTTAACCGACGAAGAAGCGTATTTTGCCGCGCCGGACGACCCGGTTTCTTTCGCCGAAAAGATAAAATCTGCTTTTGAAAATTACGGCACGGCGAAAGAAAAAGCCGTAAAGGCGCTGGAAAAAGTAAAAAATTACCAGTGGAAAAACCGGGCGGAAACCATACTTAATTTTATAAAAAAGAAGATATAGGATAAAATATGGAAACAGTTTTAAATAACAATGACAATAAACAAATTATCCATCATCATTCCCGTTTTCAACGAAATATCCACGATTGAAAAAATCCTGGATATTCTTGAAAAAACAGATTTGGGAGGCGTTTCCAAAGAAATAATAGTGGTGGACGACGGCTCGCTGGACGGCACGCGCGAAATTCTTAAAAGTTACGAGACAAGGCACAAAATCGTATATCACGAAAAAAACCAAGGCAAAGGCGCGGCGGTCAGAACCGGCTTGAAAATAATGTCCGGCGATTACGCTGTCATCCAGGACGCCGATTTGGAATATAACCCAAACGATTTTAAAAGAATGTTGGAACACGCCGTGGCAAACAACGCCGAAGCCATTTACGGTTCCAGGAGACTGGGAAAGGGTAAAAGTCCTACCGCTGGCTGGCAATATTATTTGGGCGGGCTATTCCTCACTTTTCTGACTAACTTTCTTTATAGGACAAAAATCACTGATGAGGCCACTTGTTATAAGATGGTCAGCCGGAGAACGCTTGAAAATTTCAATCTTTGTTCCGACGGTTTTGAATTTTGTCCGGAGATTACGGCAAAAATTGCCAGGCAAAAGATAACCATTCACGAAATTCCGATAGACTACACGCCTCGCTCAAGGGCGGAAGGGAAGAAAATAAAATTAAAAGACGGATTTATCGCGGTTTGGACGCTGCTAAAATATAAGATAAAATCATAAAATATGAAAATTATCCTGGTACAGCCACCCTTGACCCTGGAAGAAAGGTACGGCGTAAAGCATCAAAGCGGAGGAGAAACGATACCTTTAGGGCTTTTGTATCTGGCTGCTTCCGTAAGAGATGATGGTTATCCGGTAAAAATAATAGACGCGGAAATTTTGGGACTTAATATTAAAATGGCGACGGAAAAAATACTCGCCGAGGATCCCGGGCTGGTCGGTTTCACGGCTGTGACCGTTTCCGTGGACAACGCCGCGGCTGTGGCCAAAGAAATAAAAAAGATAAGACCGGACATCGTCACCGTTATCGGCGGCCATCATATTACCACCGCCCCGGAAGAAACTCTCAACCGCTTTCCTCATTTTGACGTCGGCGTTATCGGCGAAGGCGAGAAAACATTGTCCGAACTGGCGCTGGTTGTGAAGGAATCCGGCCTTGATAAGAACAGATTAAGAAGCGTGAACGGACTGATTTTTAAGGATGAAGTCGGAGAAAAATTCGTGATTACTCCTACCCGTTCCAGAACGAGAAATTTGGACGACCTGCCGAAGCCGGCCTTTGACTTGCTGCCTGATCTGTTTGCTTACTCTCCGCCGGTGCACACCGTTAAAAAATTTCCCGCCTGCAACTTGGTGACTTCGCGAGGCTGTCCTGGCCAGTGCGTTTTCTGCACGAGAAGCGTTTACGGCAACGCCCTGTCGGCCCATTCGGCCGAATATATGATTGATTTGGTGACCGGGCTTTATGAGAAATATGGCATAAGAGAAATACAGTTTCGCGACGACAACTTCACGGTTTTCAAGCCGAGACTGTTCCGGTTTTGCGAATTGATGAAAGAAAAAAAGCTCAAGCCGGTGTGGACGGCGCTGGCCCGCGTGGATATGGTGGAGCCGAAAATGCTGAAGGCGATGAAAGAAGCCGGCTGCTGGCAGGTATGGTACGGCATAGAATCGGGCAACAACGAGATACTGAAGCTGATAAAGAAAAACACCACCAAGGAGCAAATTAAAAACGCCGTTAACTGGACAAAGGAAGCAGGAATCGGCGTGGGGGCGTTTTTCATAATGGGGCATCCGGGGGAGACCAAAGAAACGTTGCAGGAAACCATTGACTTCGCCCTTTCTTTGAAGATAGACGAGTTTCACTGCACGCTGATGACTCCGATGCCCGGGTCGGAAATTTACAGAAACTGGCAAAAATACGGCACCTTTGACAACGACTGGAAAAAGCTGAACAACTGGAAAGCGGTGTTCGTGCCGTTCGGTCTTACCAAAGAAGACCTGGAAAAATACAACCAGAAATTTTTCCGGAAATTTTATTTCCGGCCGCGCATTATCCTGGGGTACATAAAAAGAATCAGAAGTCCGAAACATTTTTTTGTTTACTTTTCCGGTTTTATGGCGCTGCTGGAATGGGTTTATAAAAAACGAAGGGCATGACATTTTTAAAAGGGAATAAGAAATGGCTTATTATAATCGCCGCCTTTATTTTGGCGCGGGTTATCGTGTTTTCTTCTTTTTGGGCGGCCAGCGCCGACAAGGGCGGGTGGGCCAATTTTTACGGCTGGTCCCAGCCGGCCCAAGCCGTGTTGACGCAGAAGTTCCACGAGACGTGTGACTGGCACCCGCCGCTTTATTACACTTTTACCTCCGCGCTTTTCTTTTTATTTAAAACCCAGTGGTCAATTTACTTTTTTCACCTTCTCTTCGCTTTTGTTTCTTTACTCATCGGATATAAAACAATCCGTCTGTTTCTTCCCGAAAAAATCGCCTTTTGGGCGGTACTCATCTGGGCGCTGGAGCCGTTTTGGGCGTGGCACAATTTCCTGCTGGCGAGCGAAAACCTATACATCCCGCTTTTCCTGGCGGCGATGTATTTCTTGTTTGTTTTTTTGAAAAAAGGAACGGCAAAACACATAATGCTTTCCTTTTTGTTTTTTGGCTTGGCTGTTTTAACCCGACCGACGGCGCTTTTAATACCCGCCCTGATTTCCGTTGTTTTAATATTTCTTTTTGTTTTTCGGAATAAAATCAAGACAGGCGACGCGTTTTTCGCCAAAAAGTTCAAGGAAATCGTTATCTTGTTGCTTGCTTTTAATTTTTTGTTCTGGGCCGTCGCGGGAGTGTGGATGGTAAGAAACAAATTAGTTTACGACCGTTTCTCTCTGGCGATGATAACCGCCACCAACGTTTACTATTACAATTTGCCGCCGCTTTTGGCGCTTCAAAAAAACATCTCTTATCAAGAGGCGTACGACATGGTCGCCGCCCAGGCCGCGAATGATTTGGGGCCGTCGCACGTGGCGGCCAAGGATTGGAATTGTACATTGTACACCAATGAGGAGCTGAATAAGCAGTTTGATTACTACGATTCCGAATCAAAAAAATACATTATGAGCAATCTTAAAGATTACGTGCCTCTGCATTTGGTCAAGATGGCGCCGTTTTTCATAGAATCGGGCTATTTTGACCTTTATTCCGCCCACACCGGAGAATATTCCAAGCCGGACATAACCGCCGCTTTTATGAAAGGGGATATGGGAGAAGTAAAAGAATTTTTTGCCGGACTGGATTTAAAGAAATCAATCTACATTTTCGGCATGCTTCTTTGGCTGGCTTTTTTTGCCTCATCGCTGGCGGCCGTTTTGTATTCGTTCTTTAAAGACAAGCCGAGCTTCCTGTTCTTCGCGCTGTCCGCGCTGATGGCTTTTTACACCGCTTTTCTGATGTCGCCGTTCAACTTCGCCCGATACCGTTTGCCGCTCTACGTTTTCTTCTTCGCCGGTTTCGTTTATATAATTGACAAACTCTGGTTTGCGTGGAAAAATAGGTCAAAGTAAAATATTAATTTCCACACCATGAAAATATCCGTAGTCGTGCCAATTTACAACGAGGCGGACAATCTCAATCAGCTTTTTGACGAACTTCAGGCTGTTTTAAAAAACCATGAACATGAGATAATAACCGTCAACGACGGTTCGCGGGACAACACCCGCTCCGTTTTAAACGAGGCCGCTTCCAAAAACAAAAATATAAAGGTCATTCATTTTCACGGCAACTTCGGTCAGACTGCCGCCATTTTCTGCGGCATACATCATTCTTCCGGAGACGTGATAGTTCCCATTGACAGCGACCTGGAAAATGACCCGAATGACATCTTCAAAATGCTGGAAAAGATAAACGAGGGTTACGACGTCGTTTCCGGTTGGAGGAAGGGGAGATGGAACGACCAGAAATTAAGGAGAAAGCTCCCGTCTATGCTGGCCAACAAACTTATTTCAAAAATAACCCGGGTCAAGCTCAACGATTACGGTTGCACGCTGAAGGCTTACCGGAGAAGCGTTATAAAAGACGCTTCGCTTTACGGAGAGATGCACCGATTCATCCCGGCTTACGCTTCATGGAGAGGCGCCAAGGTTTCGGAGGTGGAGGTTGATTTCCGCCCGCGCCGGAAAGGGAAGAGCAATTACGGAATGAGCCGGATATTCAAAGTTTTGCTGGACTTGGTGGTTGTTAAATTTTTGGATAAATACATGACCCGGCCGATGCACTTTTTCGGCGGGGCCGGATTTCTGGTTTTCTCCCTGGGGGTGGCGACCGGTTTGCTGACAATCGTTTTAAAAATATTGGGGCTGCGCGATTTTGTTGACACGCCTCTGCCGATTTTGTGCGCTCTGTTGGTAATGGTGGGCGTCCAGCTTATCGCCATGGGCGTTCTGGCGGAAATGCTGATGAGGGTTTATTTTGAATCTCAAAACAAAAAACCTTATCAAATCGCGGAAAAAATAAATTTTGAATAAAAATGTGCGGAATAGCGGGATTCACGGGGAAAGGCAATCGGCCGGTTTTGGAAAAGATGATTGCCGCGTTGCGACACCGGGGGCCAGACAACCTCGGTTTTTACGAATGCGATGGCGTTTCCATGGCTCATTCCCGCTTGAGTATTTTGGACATGAGTCCGGCCGGACATCAGCCGATGAAGTGCGACCAGGGCGACGTTTTTTTGTCTTACAACGGCGAGATTTATAATTTCCGGCAATTAAGAGAAGAGCTTCAGAAAAAAGGTTACAAATTTGCCAGCGGCACGGATACGGAAGTGATAATTTATTTGTATAAGGAATACGGCGAGGAGTGTCTGAAAATGCTCAATGGCATGTTCGCTTTGGCCATTTACGACAAACGAAACGGGAAAATTATTTTGGCTCGGGACCGGATGGGCGAGAAGCCGCTTTACTGGAGCTTCAAAAACGGGGAGCTTGTTTTTGCTTCCGAAATAGGCGCCATGTTGGTGCACCCGACTATTTCCAAAGATTTGGACACGCTGGCGGTTTATCAATTTTTCGCTTTTGACTATGTTCCGCAACCCAGGACGGTTTTTAAAGACATTTCCAAATTGGAAAACGGGCAAATGCTGGTTTGGGAGAATGGACGGATAAGATCGGATAAATTTTACGAGCTGAAAATAAAAGAAGACATTACTGTCGGCGAAGAAAAAGCAGCCGAAAAACTGGCCGGCTTGTTGGAAGATTCCGTCAAGGCCAGGCTGGTATCTGACGCGCCCTTGGGCGTGTTTCTTTCCGGCGGCATTGATTCTTCCTCCGTGGCTTATTTCGCCAAGAAGCACAAAAGCGACCTTAAAACTTTTTCCATCGGCTTTCGGGAGAAAACTTTTGACGAAAGCGGCTACATTAAAATGGCTGTCAAAGCTGTCGGTTCAAATCATTACCACAAAGAGTTCAGCCCGAAAGAAATGACGGATTTTTTGCCGGAAATTTTTGCCAAGCTGGACGAGCCGTTCGGCGATCCGTCGCTTTTGCCGACCTTTCTTCTTTCCAGATTCGCCCGGGAGCAGGTGACGGTGGCGTTGGGCGGCGACGGCGGCGACGAGTTGTTTATGGGGTACCCGAATTACAAATTCCAGAAAGTTCTTCATCTGACCGGACTGCGTAAAATAAAAATAAACGATTTTTTCGCGAAACACTTACTGAAAATTTTCCCCGCTTCTTCCAAAAACATGGCTTTTCCATTTATGGCCCAAAGAGCCATTATGTCCGGAAGGTTTCCCGCTCATTTAAGAGATTTTGCCGCCGTGGGCGGATACCACAGATTATTGAAAGAGCTTTTTCTTTTCGGCAGAGACGCGGAAAAAGAACTGTTTGCTTTTGCCGATGAATATTTGAACGACCATAAGGATTCCGATTATATGGCGAAAGTGGTTTTGCTTTTCCAAAAATATTATCTTTCCGACAACATACTGTTTAAAGCCGACCGCGCCAGTATGTACAGCTCGCTGGAAGAACGTTCGCCTTTTCTTGATTGCCGCCTGGTTGATTTTGCCAACTCCTTGCCGCACAATCTGAAGCTTAAGGGCATCAATTCAAAACATGTTTTCAAAAAAGCGATGGAGGGCAAACTGCCGGCGGCCATAATCCACCGGAAAAAGAAAGGCTTCGGCGTTCCGCTGGCCGCGTGGCTAAGAAACGAGCTCAAAGATTTTATGCTGGAAACCCTTAGCGAGAGCAATATAAAAGAAACGGGGTTTATAAATTTTGACGTCGTCCGGCGTTTGATAAATGACCACCTTTCGGGTAAAATGGACAACAAGAAAATACTTTGGAACCTTGTAATTTTCACCCGCTGGTTCAAGAATAATCTTATTTCACCATGAACAACAACTGCTCAAACTGCGACAAAGCCGCCAAGAAGCCGAAACTGGGATTTTTTAAAAATCTGGTCACAAAATACCACACCGTAATGTTCACGCTGAAGTTTATCCCGAACTTCCGCGCTTTTTTAAGATTCGTTAAGTGCTACGCCAGAGTCAATTTGTTAAAAAAAGACCAGATAAGATTTGTGGAAATATTTGTCACACTGGCCTGCAACGCCCGGTGTGATTTTTGCTCCAATAACCTTTTCACCGATAAAAAGGGTAACATTTCCACCGAAAAATATTTAAGCATCATAGACGAGTGCGCCGCGCTGGGAGTGCCGGTAGTGTGCCTTATCGGCGGAGAGCCGTTGTTGTACAAAGACCTGAATAAGCTCATAGCCAGAATAAATTATCACGGAATGGTTTCCATGATAGCCACAAACGGCTACCTGCTGACGGAGGAAAAAGTCAAAGAATTGGCCGAAGCGGGCCTTACCTCCATAACTATTTCCATTCATTCCATAAACGAAGAAGAGCATGATAATATTTTGAAGCTGAAGGGGGCGTACGCCAAGGCGTTCAAGGCCAAGGAATATTGCGACAAGTACGGAATGGTCTTCCAGTTGGCGAGCGTGGCTTCGCATCACGACTTCACCAACGGCAACTTTGACAAGATGGTTGAGTTCGTGGAGAAGAAAAAAATACCCTTGAGCGTCAACGCCATTATCCCCACCGGAGGAGCGACCAAACACAAAGATGATCTGCTTACGGCGGCAGACGTGAAAAAGCTGAACGAAATTTCTTATAAAAGCAATTATGTTTCCACTCATCTTACCAACAACTTTTTCGGTTTCGGCTGTCCGGCCGGCAATTCTTATCTTGGAATAAACGCCACCGGCGAACTGTTCCCGTGTTTCTTTATGCCGATATCCCTCGGCAACGTCCATAACATGAGCCTTAAGGAAGCGTGGGACAAAGCCAGAAGCAACCCCGTCTTTAAGAAGAAATACAAAATGTGCTACGCCGGAGTCAGCCGGGAGTTTATAGAAAAGTATATGGACCCGGTTTTCAAGTTTGAAAATGTGCCCATCGCCATAGAAGATCACCCGGCGTACGACGAGAAAAAAGGAGGTTTGCCAGAGCTGGAATTTCCGGAAACGGAGCAGGCCGTAAATTATCAATCAAGCAAAGCGGCGAATTAAAACAAATGGCTTCCCAGGAGAGATTCGGATTTGAGTGGGGGAAATATTCTTCCATAGATCCGAACCACGAAATTCAATTCAAAAAATGGATATACCCGTTGTCGGAGAAAGATTTTTCCGGCAAGGCCGTTTTAGATGCCGGTTGCGGCATGGGGCGCAACAGTTACTGGCCGCTTAAATGGGGCGCCGCTTCGGCGACGGCTTTTGATTTTGACCACAGAAGTGTGGAGTCGGCGCGGAAAAATCTGGCCGGTTTTAAAAACGCCGAAGTTTTGTACAAATCCATATACGACATTGACTTCAAAGACCGGTTTGATATCGCTTTCTCCATAGGAGTCGTCCATCATCTGGCCGATCCGCACAAGGCCGTTTTGAATATGGTCAATTCCGTAAAAAAGGGAGGCGAGGTGCTTGTCTGGGTTTACGGTTACGAAGGCAACGAATGGATAGTCAAATTCGTTTCTCCCGTCAGAAAAATTCTGACTTCCAAATTACCGCCGTTTTTGCTTAACTGGTTGACGTTTCTAGTAAGTGCCCCGCTTTATTTGTATGTAAAATTTTTTCCAGTCAAGCATCCTTATCTAAAACAACTTAAAGGTTTCAGTTTCCGTCATGTTCACTATATAGCCTTGGACCAACTTCTGCCCAAGATTGCCAATTATTGGAAAAAAGAAGAAGCGGAAGCTCTCTTGCGCGACAAAGGTCTTGAAAACATCCAAATTTACCAATCAAACGGAAACAGTTGGACAGTGGTTGGAACCAGGGCTTAATTAAATCGCGAACATGGAACGAAATTACGCTCAAAAATATTACTCGGCTGATGAGTCCGGCTGGTGGTTTTTGGCCAGGAGGGATATTCTTTGGAGGCTCGTCAAAAAAATATCACTCGGAAAAAAAGCTGAGATTCTTGATTACGGATGTGGCGGCGGCTATGTCATTCGTTCTTTAAACAGGCAGGGATACGATAATGTGTACGGTTTGGAGATAAGCGAGGAGGCGGTGAGAGTCTGTCGCGCTAGCGGTCTGAACAAAGTTTTTTTGGAAAGCGATGAATTTTTTAAATCCAAGATTGGAAAGTTTGACGCGATTATCGCTTCTGACGTGATAGAGCATATACAGGGCGACAGAAACATCCTGGCGAAATGGAAAAAGATGTTAAAGTCTGGCGGCAATGTTATAATCTTCGTTCCGGCTTTTAATTTTTTGTGGGACACTCATGACATCGAGAACCAACATTTTAGAAGGTACACAAAAGCCGGTCTCAAAAATCTTCTGGAAAAAGAAGATTTTATAGTGCAAAGAATTTCTTACTGGAATTTTGTTTTGTTTTTTCCTTTGCTGGCGTTGATCGTCGCAAAAAAAGCTCTTTATTTTTTGGGATTGTCAGGCAAAAAATCAGATTACCCAAGGCTCGCTTTCTTGAATATTCATCCACCCCGTTTTATTAACGGACTGTTATCCTTTATAATTAAGGTTGAGAATATTATCCTTGACCGAATGGGAATAAATTTACCCTTAGGTATAAGCGTTTTCGCTGTAGCAAAGTTAAAAAAATAAAATGGGGTTCTTAAATAAAATAAAAAAACACTGGGTGGCGTTGGCGGTTGCTTTTTTGGCCGCTTTGGCTGTTGGCTTTCCGGAGCTGTATTTTGTGTACGAAGCGGGAACGGAATACAAAGGCGCGCCGCTTATGGGAACGGACGCGGAAGAGCATTATCTGGCCTCCATGCGCGAGGCCAGCGACGGCAGGTACATATTAAGCAACGTTTACTCAACTCCAAAAAACATACCCTTTTTGTATCCGGAAGGAGGGGAAGCGTTGGCCGGATTTTTGAGCCGGATTACCGGACTTGGAGTCGTCCGCTTCAATATGGCGATGAAGTTTGTTTCTCCTTTTGTTTTGTTTCTTTTGTTATATTACTTATCGCTTGCCTTAGGCGGGAAAAGGTCAACAGCCATTCTGGCCGCTTCTTTTGTCATTTTAGGCAGCAATCTGGCGGCGCGGCCGAAAGAAATTTTAAGCGTCTTCGTGTTTGGACCCGATTATCACACCGGCTTCAACAACTACTTCCGGCCGATAAACCCGGAAATATCGTCAATGTTGTTTTTCGGCTATCTGGCTTTGTTTTACAAGTTGATTAAAAATCCTAAAGTTATGACCGCCGCGTTTCTTGGGGTAATTTTGGGGGCTTCTTTTTATTTTTATTTGTTTACCTGGACTTTTTTGCTGGTGTTTACCGGATTGTTTCTTGTTTTCGCTATTGTAGCGAAAAACTACAATTTGGCCAAAGGAACACTGCTGACATTGGCGACGGCTTTGCTTTTGTCGGTTCCGTACTGGTTTGAAGTTTTTAGGGCGATTTCTTCCCCGGTATATTCCGAAGCAGCTTTGCGGTTCGGCATGGTTTCCGGACGTGGTTTCTTTATTTCCGGCTCTTTGATATTGGTGGCGGTTATAAGCGGTTTTCTGTTTTTAAGATATTTGTTCGGCTGGGGACGCGACATCGGCAAAGAAGCGTCAATTTTCGGAGCGCTTTTTGGCTTCTCCATTCTTATCGTTTACAACCAGCAGGTCATTACCGGCCAATCCATACAATCGCCCCATTACCACTTTATGTCCACGATTTTAATGCTCCTATTTTTTGCCGTGTTTGCGGCGTGGCATTACATCGGGAAAGTAAAATTTTTCAGGAATGATTTTCCAAAAGCGGCGTTAGTCGCCCTCGCTTTGGTGTTTCTTTTTCTTAACAACTTCAAATGGCAGACGGCTTCCTATCTGCACGTCCGGCAAACCGCCTACCAAAGGCAGGAGTACATGTCCGTCATGAAATGGCTTGATAAAAACGCGCCGGAGCGAAGCATTATTTTCGGCAATGTCGAGCTGTCTTCGCTTGTGCCGGTGTTTACTCCTTTGGATATTTACCCTTCCGGATTCGCGCAGTATTATCTTTTGCCCGGGGATGTTTTCAAGCGCTACGCGTTTTTGAAAGCGTGGTTTTCCGGCGTAAAGGCAGAAGAAGCGGAGAGTAAATTTTTGGGCGAGTTAAGGAACAAACTTTCTTATGAAGTGTACGGCATACAATACAGGAAAAATATGCCTGACGAAAAGGCTATTAATTTGGCGCGGGAATACGAGGAATTTCGCAAAAGAGATTTAAGGGAAATTTTAAGCACCGATTATTACAAGCCGACTTATTTTATCTTTGACCAAAAATTCAACGAGCTGGCCTTGCCGGAGAGCGAGATTAAAAACGTTATGGAAAAAGTCGCCAATATTGATAAAAGATTTTTGATTTATAAAATAAAGCAATAAAATGTCCGTCAAAAAAATTATCAAAAAACTGCCTTTCCTAAGCTCTTTTTCCAAGATTGTTTACGATTATCGCAGGGAGCGAGCCTTGGACAAAAGAATCAGAAATTTTCTGGCCGGCGGCAGGCTGCCGTTTTCCGACAAAGCGCCCGAGAAGTATTCCGTGGGCTACGAGCCGACAATCCGCTGTAATCTCAAATGCAAGATGTGCTACCAGGGACAGACGCGCGCGCTAAGGAGAAACGAACTCGCGGCAAACGAATCCGTGGAAGTTTTCAACAAGCTCAAAAGGCGGGTAAAAGAAGTGAAGATGGTGGGAGGAGAACCGTTCGCACGGAGCGATATTTTTGACCTCATTTCTTTTTGGGATAAGGAAGGCGAAAGAATAATTTTACAGACAAACCTGACCCTTCTGGGGGAGAAAGGAGTTGAGAAACTAAAAGATTACAAGCACGTCAGCGACATTCTCACTTCGCTGGACGGTCCGCCGGAAGTGCACGACGCCGTAAGGGGAGTCCCCGGTTCCTTTGCTAAACTTAAAGAATCAATTTTGAGCCTAAAGAAGCACCGCCCGGACATACCGATAACGATTTTTGCCACTATGCTGTTAAACGACGACTTCGCCCCGCTTTTCAGGCTTGTTGACACCGTCAAGGATTTGGGCGTCGGCACCATCAACGTGCTTTTTGAACAGGTTTACAACGCCGGAGAAATAAAAGCGGCCAGAGAAATTTTCAAAAAAGAATTCGGCTGGGAAGACGGTTCTTACCGGCTTAATACCCAGATGCGGGATCCGTCTTTTGAGCCGTCTTTGGACGCAAGCGCCATCCGCAAAAATCTTGACAAGCTAAGGCGGTACGGGTTCGCCAAAAAGTGTTTCGTTAATTTCGTGCCGTTTGATTATTATAAAAACGTGGATATTTATCTGGGTAAAAAGAAAGCGAGAGTATTTTGTCTCAAATTGATGGCGCCGGAGTTGAGAATTAACCAGACCGGCGACGTCATTTGGTGCGACGTGATAGAAAAATCTTTCGGCAACCTGATGGATAAAACTCCAGACGAAATTTGGATGTCTGAAGAATACCAAAAATTCAGGAAACGTCTTTTTGAAAAGGGTGGTTTCCCCATCTGCTACCGGTGCTGCAAGGCGCAGTATGTAAAACAGAAATAATTAAGCGGCTTTATCAAACAATCGTTTTCTGATAAAATTTAAATTATGAAAACAGTCGATATAAGGTATAAGCTGGCCTATTATCGCAACTATCTCAACTCTGTCTTAAGAGACGCGCGGTCTTTTTTAAGAAAAAAACCGAAAGCGGAAGACTATAAAAATATTTTCATAAGAAAAATGTTTTTTGACGTGACGAGCACCTGCAACGCCAAGTGCGTTTTTTGCGCTTACCGGAAGATAGAAAATCAGCCTTATTACAGGCACGGGGTGATGAGTTTTGACGTTTTCAAAAAGGCCATTGACCAATTTACCGATATGGGAGGGAACGATATCGGACTAACCCCGGTCGTGGGCGACCCTCTTCTTGACCCGAACCTGATGGATAAAATAGAATACGCCACCGGAACGGGCAAGATAAAAAAGATTTATTTTTACTCAAACGGAATCCTGCTTTACAAGAACGATATTTATAAAAAACTGATAGATTCCGGAATAAACAACATAGAAATAAGCACCCAAGGCTGCGACAGGAAACATTTTGAAAAAGTTTACGGCGTTCCGCTTTACGACCAATTCATGTCAGGGTTAAATTCCCTGCTTGAGTATAATAGGAGCAAAGGGGAACCGGTTTCAATATCAATAAACTTCAGGCCGGCCCAGAAGCCGAGCGAGGTGTTGAGTTCTTTGGATTTTACCAATAAGATAAAACCGTTTCTCTCCAAGAAAGTGGGCTACACCTTTATGATTGACTACGACAACTGGGGGGATAGCGTGGGGAAAGGCGATTTAATCGGAGTTATGAAGTTTAAAAGAAAACCCCTGGTTAAAAAGGTGCCTTGTTCAAGAATTTTTGACGCGATAGTTCTGTTTGACGGAAGCGTCAGGCTGTGCGCCGCCAGGATAAACAAAAATCAATTTGACGACATGGTAATCGGAAATATAAACGAAGACAGCCTCAAAAACATCTTCTTCTCGGATAAGGCCACCGATATAAGAAGAAAGTTTACCGAAGGCAGGCATTCCAGCGCCTGTGCCGGATGTAGTCTTTACGTTCCGGCCGCCAGGAGCCGGTTAAGAGACGCGCGTTTAGCGTAAAATTAAATTTAAAAATGTTTTTTAAAATAAAAAGACTTGTTATTTTTTTGCTTTGTTTTCTGAAATTTTTTGTTTCAGGCAAAGCGAATAAGAAAATAAAAAACCCCAAGAAAATTATCGTGGCGCAAACAGCCAAGCTGGGCGACATGGTTTGTACCACGCCGATGTTTCGGGCGATAAAAGAAAAATATCCGGCGGCAAAGGTCTTTGTGATAGGAAATAGCGTTAACAAAGAATTGCTCATAGACAATCCTGATGTTGATGGATATTTTATTTATAAAAACAATTTTTGGGAGCTGGTAAAAGCGGTAAAAAAAGAAAAAATAGATTTTGCCTGCGACACTAATCCTAATCTTTTTATGCTGGCCGTTCTTTATTTGGCCGGAGTGTCGCTTATAGCCGCGCCTGTTATAGAAAACGGCTACAGTCCGGTGGAAACCAGGCTGTATAAAATTTTGAGGAAACTGGTCGTAGCCGTGCCACATCGCATGGGCAGCTACGCGCCGCGGCAATACTTGCGTCTCCTTGAGCCCGTCGGCGTATTTTCCGACAGGACGGAAAAACATCTTTACTTTTCCAGTCAGGCGGAATTAAAAGTAAAAAAATTTTTTGACGAGAATAACATAAGCATAGAGAGAGAATTTTTGGTCGGCATTTCGCCGTCGGTGGGAAATAAAATAAAAGAGTGGGACGCGGGCAAGTTTGCTCAATTAGCGGATTATATATATTCTAAATATCATTGCGTTATAGTAATAACGGGTGGCAGCGGCGACGCGGAAAAATCAAAAGAAATGATTAAGGCGCTAAGCCCGGAGACAAAATTTATTGACGCGACCGGCTTGTTCGATATGGACGGCTTTAAGGCTATGATGTCAAAACTGTTTCTGTTTATAAGCGTTGACACCGGGCCGATCTATATTGCCGAGGCTTACGGCGTGCCGACGATTGACATAGTGGGACCGATGGACGACAACGAACAGCCGCCGAGAGGAGAAAGAAACAGGATTGTAAAACTGGAAGACAGAAAACAGCCGGCCATTCACATAATGAACTCCAGCGACTATGATTACAAAGAAGCCAGAAGACAGATTGACGAGATAACGGCTGATATGGTTATTGAAAAAGTGGAAGAACTTGCCCCTGTCATCGGCTTAAAAAAGCGTGATGGGGCAAAGTAATATTTTATGAACCTGGATTACAAACAAAACAAAAGCTACGGCCAGGAATTGTCGGACAATAATAAAATGTCCGCCCGGGGAAGGAATGTGAAGGAGAGGCTGGAATTGCTCAAAAAATCGGGGATATTTCCTCCGGCGGAAATCCTTGAAGTGGTCTCGCACGAAGGATTGTTTTTAAAAATGGCCAAAGGAAAAGGTTTTGGAGTAATGGGTATTGAGCCAAACGCGCACGCGGCCAGTCATGCCCGGGCAGAAGGCATAGAAACAATAGAAGGATATTTTGAAGAGGCTTTTGATAAAGTGGCCGGCCGGCGGTTTGACGTCGCGGCGCTTTTTCACGTTTTGGAGCACGTTCCGGATTACGCGGATTGCCTGTCCAAGATAAAATCAATTTTGAAGCTGGGCGGATGGCTGGTTTTGGAAGTTCCCAACGGCAAAAGTTATCGGGCAAAAAAATATGGCAAGGACTGGATGTATTTTTACGAAGAACACCTACACGACTTTTCGCCGGAGCGGCTTAAAAACGAACTCGGCCGGCTCGGCTTTGAAGTCATTGATATATACTTCAGGGATTTTGACTGCGCCCATTTGAGCTTAAGAGCGCTGCTGGACAGGCTGTTGCCGTTTAAATTTCGGGGTATGAACATTAAAATAAGAAACCAGGTCAAAGAAGACGCTACCGCCGGAAAGAATGCGGAAAGCCACGAACCTGAAGTAAAAAACGCCGGATTCTTCCTGTCGTGCGTGAAAAATTTTTTGGCCTTTTGCGTTAATGTTTTAAAGCGGGGAGATTTTATATTGGTTGTGGCAAAAGCAAAATGAAAATCCTTTACTTAACCGATGAATTTCCGCCGGAGAACTTCGGCGGGGCGGGAATCGTGGCGTATGATTTTGCCAAAGCGGTGGCAAAGACAGGGCATAAAGTTTTTGTTATTACAACCACCCGTAACCGTTCTCTTGAGGGGGAAAGCTTGTTCGAAGGTTTAAAGGTTTTTAGGCTTTATTCCAACTATCCGATTTTTCTGCGCCATTATATAAGCGTTTACAACCCGTTTTTGGTTTTTAAAATTAAAAAAATATTGAAGGAAATAGAACCGGGCGTGGTTCACGCCCACAATATTCATTCGGACATATCGTATCATTCTTTGAAGTTGGCGAAAAAAACGGGCTGCAAGGTTTTTCTTACCGCCCATGACACAATGCTGGTGTCTTACGATAAGAATTATTTTCCTTGCGGCGAGAAAAATTTTAGAATAACGGCCTGGCGGAACATTAAAATCGCGGGCAAAAGATATAATCCTTTCAGGAATTTTTTCATAAAAAAATATCTTAACTATACGGATAAAATATTCGCCATAAGCCAGGCGCTTAAGGAATTTTTGGCGCAAAACGGCGTTGATTCGGTTGTTCTGCACAATGGCGTTAATATTGAGGATTGGGTAAAACCCGCTCCTGAAAAAATAATGGATTTTCGGAAAAAATACGGCGTTGAAGGAAAAAAAATAATACTTTTTGGCGGCAGGTTCAGCGGGGCAAAAGGCGGGAGACAAATTTTACAAGCCTTTTCCTGGTTGGTTAAAAATTGTCCAGTTGAGAAAGCGGTTTTGTTGGCTGTAGGCAGAAAAAACCAGTATGCCGAAAAAATGGCAGTCTTAACGAAAAAATTAGCGATAGATGATAAAATACTGTTTACCGGCTGGCTGGGCAGAGAGGAAATAAAAGCAGCCTTTTTCGTTTCCGATGTTTGCGTAACGCCTTCCGTTTATTTTGACCCGTTTAATCTTTTTAACATTGAAGCCATGGCGGCAGGCAAACCGGTGGTGGGCACTTGTTTCGGCGGGACGCCGGAAATAGTCGTAGACGGCCAGACTGGTTATATTGCCAATCCGCTTAATCACGAAGAGTTCGGAAAAAAGATTTGCGACATACTTTCGGATAAAAACAAAGCCGAAATTTTCGGGAAAAACGGGCGAAAAAGAGCGGAGGAATTTTTTTCTTTGCAAAAACAGACAGAAAAGCTTATCAGCCGGTATCAAATAAAATGAAAATATTTTTTATTGAAGCAAGAGGGACTTCAAAATATCTCCACAACGGCTTGGCTTATTTGACCGGTTCGCTCAAAGATCGCCATGACGTAAAAATATTTGACCTTAACATTCTTGACTGGAGCGGGGAAAAGATTATTGAGGCCGCAAGAGAGCAAAAGCCGGACATCATCGGCTTTTCCATGAAATCGTTTAATCTGAAAAATGTTTTAGCTTTGGCTGAAAAAATAAAAGAAGTTGTCGCGGCCAAATTGATAGTGGGCGGGCCGCATATAACCGTCGCCGCCAAAGATTTTTTTGGAAAAGACAACAACGAAGTGTTTGATTTTGGCTATCAGGGCGAGGGTGACGTTTGGTTCGCCCGCTTCTGCGATAATTTTTCCAAGCCGGAAGAATATAAAAACATCCCCGGCCTTATTTATTCGGATAAAGGCGTATGGCAATTTAACGCCAATAAATTTATCCAAAACCTTGACGATATTTCTTATCCTGATTTTGACTGTTTTGAGGGCGGGGTTGATTTTGAGTCGCAAGACGGCTACCCGCTTCTTACCAGCCGGGGTTGCCCTTACCAATGCATTTATTGCTCCGTTTCCAAAGTCAGCGGCAGAATCTGGCGGTTCAGAAGCCCAAAAAATATAATTGGCGAACTTAAAAGAGCCGTGGAAGAATACGAAATTAAAAAATTTAAAATTATTGACGACAATTTTACGCTCAACATAGAGCGCGCCAAAGAATTTTGCCGGATACTGATAAAAGAAAAAATGAATCTGGCCTGGAGTTGCCCCAACGGTTTAAGAGCGGACCGTCTAGACGACGAGCTGGTGAGACTTATGAAAGAAGCCGGATGCAAAGAAGTGTCCTTGGGCATAGAGAGCGGAGATGAAAAAGTTTTTGATTTCATAAACAAAGGGGAAAAACTTTCAGCCATAGAAAACGCGGTAAAAATTCTTAAAGAACACAAACTGAAGGTGGACGCTTTTTTTATCGTTGGCCTGCCTTTTGAAACGATTAAATCAATCAAAAAAAGCATTAAACTTATCGGAAAGCTGGGTATAGACAACGTTAAATGGAATATGCTGGTGCCGTATCCCCAGACGGCTTTATGGGATTGGGTGGTAAAAAACGGCAGAGTGTTGAAAAATTTTACTTCCGGCCAGCATTTCTCGCGCGAGAAAGGCGTAGAACCGATTTTTGAGACAAGCGACTACTCCGCCAGGCAAAGAATAAAGGCTTACAAAATAGCCAATCTTTCCACGGGAGCGTATCAGTACGTTTTTAAAAGGCCGAAAAACAAATGGCTGTTTTATTTAAAATATTCGTTTTATCTGTTAAGATACAATCCTGGTTTGTTTTTCAAAAAAGTCTTGAAGAAACTAAACATCAAGGAGAAGTCTTGATGTGGCTTAATATAAATCCAATAAATCCAATGGCGTCAATTACAAGAAAAATAGGCGAGGGAACGGCTTATTCTTTTTTCCAAAACTTTTTGGTGATTATTTTGGGCGCTTTCAGCACCATTTTTATCATCAGAAGCCTTGGTTCTTACCAGTACGGGCTGGTGGTTTTGGCGCTGTCTATAACCAACGTTTTGAATATTTTTCTTGATTTTGGAATCGGCAATGTGATAGTTGCCGACATCGCCGGCAATCTGGGCGCCGATAAATTAAGCCGCGCCAAACGGCTTTTAAAAGATTATTTGTTTTTGGAATTTGTTGCCGGAGGGGTTTTGTTCTTCGTGGCCTACCTGCTCTCATTTTACGCGGAAACAAAGTACGGGCCGGAGATAGCCGGACTGGTGAAGATTTCCAGCGCGCTTGTTATTTTAAACGCCGCCAAAAACGTCTTTGTCGTCTTTTTCTACTCTTTTTCCAAGTTCAAGTTTTTAGCCTCCCTTTTTATCATGGAAAGTATCACCAGATTTTCGGCCGTACTGGGGTTGATTGTTTTAATGAAAGGAGGGATGGTATCGGTGATGCTCACTTATCTTATAGCGCCCTTGGCGGCGGTCTTGTTTATGAGTCCGTCTTTGGTCAAAATAATTTCCGGCTTGCGCGGCGTAACGGCTTCCAAAGAAAAACTGTTGCTTGGCCTGGTGAAGGAACACGGCAAATTCCAAACCTTTCTGCGTTCCATGCAGAATCTTTTTGACTCGTTGCGAATCTGGATAATCCAGATTTTCGCCGGCGCCACCGGCGTGGCGGTGTTCCAAGTGGCCTTAAAATTTTACGGCTACCTGTCGCAATTGGTTTTTGCCGCTTCCACGCCTCTCCTTTCCGTTGTTTCCGAGGAATTGGGCCGCGACCGGGAAAACGCCCGGAGAATAACCGAAAGAATATCCAAATATCTCACTTGGATTTCCATATTCACAATGGCGACGGCCTGGGTGTTCACGCCGGCAGTCTTAAACCTGTTTTTCGGCGATAAGTACGACTCGTCAGTGTCCCTTATCCGGTGGTTCCTGCTAGGGTATTTCATTGGCGGAATAGGTGTAGCGATGAAGCCGGTGTTTTTCGCGCTCAAGGCCCAGAAGGAGCTTTTGAAGTCGGACATGCTTTCTTTTTTCATATCTTATCCGATATCAACTTTTCTTACTTTCCTATACGGACCGGTCGGCTTTGCTTTGCCAATCGGTATTTACTCTACTTTTTTCTTGCGTTATTCTTACCTTAAAAAACTGAACTTTAATTTTGTCGGCAGTCTCGGCTCCTACCTGCGCTGGGATAAAGAAGACACCTATCTTGCCAGGCGGATTTACAATGTCGTATTGAGAAAAATAAAACGCCGCCAGCCGGAAAACGCGGCGGAGTAGTTTTTAATTTTTTGTGCTATGCTTACGGCAAAATTATTTTTATGAATATTTTTCAAAAAACAACCTCAAAGATAATTTTAATACTCTTTGCTGTTTTATTTTCTGGCGCTATTTGGTATTCGCCGTTTTTGTTTAAAGGCTATTCGCCCGACGCAATAAACGACCAGCTGGTTCTGGCAAGAAACCTCCAAAAGACGGGCAAGTACTCAATGTATAACGACCGGGGAGTTTTGCTCTCCTCAAGTGAAGTGGCTTCAAGCGGAGAACCGTCCACCATCGGTAACCGCCTTACCGCCAGTCTGTATTCAAAAATAATAGGTTATACCGGGCAATTAGACATAGGCGATTTTGTTCTTGCCTCGGTGATTATAAATTCTTTAACTCTTTTACTGTTGGCGTTTTTAGTTTTTTATCTTTTTGGGGCAAAAATCTCCCTGATTTTTTCTTTTGTTTACGCGCTTCTGCCCACCAACTGGCGGACGGTTTACGCGCTGGGCAATTATGAGTTCGCATTGTTCTTTTTGTCTTTATTTTTTTTGCTGTTTTTCTTGGGGAGAGAAAAAAAATACAGTCAGGTTTACTTTATCTTTTCCGGCGCGTTTTTATCTCTGGCTGTTTTGGCCAAAGAAGCGTTTCTGGTCGCCCTGCCCGTCATTTTCGTTTACTTTCTGCTGAAGAAAAAACGCGGAATTTTAATTTACACTTTCACGCCGGTTGTCATAATAATGTCAGTTCTTTATTTCCCGAAATTTTTTGGAGGCGATAATATTTACAAAGGCCTTGTTTTAAAAACTCCGTCGGAAGAAAAACTTGATTACAGCCTGGCCGGCCATCTTTACCCTGATTATTACACTTTCCGTTTTGACCGCGAAGATTTCTTAAAGCGGTATGAGAGCGCGAAAAAAGGCGAGCAAGGATTTATAAAATCGCTGATGGTTAAAAAAGCCGCCGACAACGTGGGGGCGGATAAACTAAGTTTGGCGCAACGTTTTGTTGTTGGTTCGTACCTGCTTACCGCCCATGTTGCCAGGTTTTTTTCTCTGGAAGACATAGGCGGATCGTTTATCTTTTTGCTTGGTCTGCTTGGCTTTGTTTATCTTAAGCGCCGCGATTTGTTTTTGCGCTCTTTTTTTGTTTGGTGGATAGTCGGCTCTATTCTTCTTGTCTCTTACGGAGCGCTGGCCGGTCGGAACCATCTTATGGATTTTGGTTTTGCTATAGGGCTTTTGGTTTCTCTGGGGATTGTTTATGTTCTGGATATTTTAGCCGATTATTTTAACTGGGGCGGGAAAAAGAAAATTTGTTTGAGTATTTTCATTGTTCTGCTTTTCGGTTACGGAATTTTAACGGTGGACCATGTCGTGTGGGGCAAGGCCTACGACAGCGGCATTCTTAAAATCCACTCTTATGCCGAAATAATCAAGCAAAAAAACATCCCCGCCGTAGACGTTATTGCCGCCAATATAAGATCGGACGAAAGCATTACGCTTAATGTTTTAACGGACCAGTCGCTTATTCTTTTCCGTCCGGAAACAATGGAAAAAATTATAAAACAAGGCAAAACGAAAGAAGTGTTTGAATTTTTCCGCATCAAGCATCTTCTGGGTTATTCGCCCGACTTGTCCGAAAGGCTGGCCAAAATATCCGGCGCTGGCATTGTCTCCGACGATAACGTGAAAATAACCCAGCCCGGCGCGTCTTCGGGCAAATCTTTTTTGATGAATTTAGTCAGGTGAGAGGTTTTTTAATCCAGCAGTAAAAGTTGAGCGCGAAGAGCGCCATGTAGTTTACCAATATGAGAAGCGAGAAGGTAATGACAGTTTCTTTGGCGACGCCGAGAGGCGCAAGAAGAAAAATAAAAACCGTTTCTCTTGTTCCAATACCGATAACTGTTATGGGCAAAAAACCGGACAAAAGAGCAATCGCCGCCGCGAATGATAGGTATAAAAAGTTGACGCTTTGTTGCAAACTAATACTTACAGCTATAAGGTATATCAAAAGAAAATAAAAAAACCAAACTAGCGCGCTTAGTATGAAAATAAAAGAAATGTTCTTTATTTTAAATTTTTGCAGGTCTTCTAAAATTTCCCGGATTAAACTTAAAACAATTTGTTTTTTAAGAAAATAAAAAAGAGTCAGAAAGCCAAACAAAAAAAATATTACCAGGCCCGCCAATTTTGCCAGGGCATAAGAATTAAGCGGGAAATGAAGAGTGGCGGGAAGAAAAAATAACGCGGCAAAGACAAATACGATAGCGAAAGACAGGTCAAAAATACGCTCCAGAAAACTGCCCAAAAACGCCCTTCCTAAAGAGTGGTTGTCTTTTTTAAGGTGAGCAATCTTGCTGAAGTCGCCTATTTTACCCGGGGTTATGAGGCCTAAAAGCGAACTTGAGCCGTAGATTAAAAAAGCATCCTTCATTGAGTAATAAATTTTTTGGATATCCATTATTTTTTTCCACCTGTAAGCTTTTAAAGCAGTGGCAGGTAGCCATAAAAAAGCCGCCAGGGCGTAAGAAACAGGGTGGATAGTTGATATAATATCTTTAAGTTTAATAAAATCTATATCTTTTATGATCCATATAAAAATAAGCGGACCAAGTAATAGATAAGATTTTTTAAAAAAATTCTTCATTTCATTGCCCGGTTTTATTTTTTCTGCCACTTGAAAAATACGTCAGGATAGGTTTTCCAGACATCGCAATTTTTACAAACCGGTATTTTTTGATATTCTCCGCGCAAATGATATTCTCTGTATTTTTTTAACGCATCGCTTTGCCATATTTCAGTCAGAGTTGATTTTTTAATATTACCGATAACGGCTTGGCGTTCCAGATCGTCGCAGCAAATGGAAACTTCTCCGTCCCATGAAATTCCAGGAGAAAACCACAGATGGTAGCACGGGTATCTTTTGATTGGCATTGTTTCCGTCGTCTTGTTATAAATCTTGCCGCCGTAATTATGCAGTTCTCTGACGTCAGCGATTACAGGATAAGTTTTCCATTTATCGCGAAAAAATTTTACATCATCGCTTTTTTTGTCTGGAACAACCATTCTCAGGTATATTTGGGAAGTGTTTTCTTTATGTTTTTTCTTTATCTCAACAAGGTCTTTTATGTTTTCCTCAACTTTTCCGAGCATGTCAATCCCTGTAATGTCCTTGTACTTGTCGCCGTTGGCGCTATGGATGCTTATTATTATTTTATCAACATTATTAGTTATTATTTCTTCGGCTTTGTCTTTGGTTAAAAGCACGCCATTCGTGGTAAGAAGTATGGTGTTTTTTTTATTTTTAAATTTTATGTATTTTATTATTTTTACCAAATTACTCGCAAGCAGGGGGTCGCCGAACAGGTGCAGGGAAAAATTTCTTGGACCATGGTTTGACGATTCATCCAGTATTTTTTTAAACAAATCAAAATCCATTTCGCCGATTTTTAACGGAACCATGTTCCTGACGCACATTTTGCATTTTAGATTGCAAGCGTTGGTTGTTTCTAAAAACAAATGCTGGGGGAATTCCCAGTCTATCATTCTTTGGGCGATTATTTTATAGGGAAGGGATAAAATAGCTGATTTTTTTATTAAATCTGAAAATTTGTCCACATATACTTTTGACAGAAAAAACGACACCACCTTATTTTTCATAATTTTTTATTTTTACTACTGTTCGGTCTCATAAGAATTATAAAAAGAATCCTTACTCCTTCATATAAAGTTCTAAATCCTCCCTGCGACCATATATTTTTTAACTTGTGCCAAATATACTTGGGCCTTAGGTAGAATTCTTTAAAGGCCCTTTTTTGCCAGTAAATCAGCTCCGCTTCTGAAATATTATCCTGCACCAATATTGGCTTGGTGTTTGTCAACGGGGCGAATTCTTCCCATTTAGTATTTTCGTTTATATAACCTTTTTCTTTGGCCACTTCGTACAAATGAGTGCCCGGCAAAGGGGAAGTGATGAAAAAAGTGGCATTGTCTATATCCAGACTTTTAGCGAAATTTATTGTTTCTCTTATTGTTTCCTTGGTTTCTCCAATGTTGCCGAACATAAAACTGGCATGCGCTTCAATGCCTTTTTTTCTTACCGCGTTTACCGCCTTTATGCCCATTGCAATCGTAGCGTTTTTATTCATTAAATCTAGTATTTTTTGAGAGCCAGATTCGAGTCCGAAGGATATTTTCCTGCACCCAGCTTTACTCATAATCTCGGCCATTTCTTCGTCTATTGTATTTACTCTAGAGAAACAAATCCAAAATATTTTTAAATTCTTATCGATTATTTTGCGGCAGATTTCCATTAAGCGGTCCTTTTTTAAAGTAAAAGTATCGTCCAACACGTTAAATTCCCTTATCCCGTATTTATTTACGCATTCTTCAATTTCAGCGATTACGTTATCCGAGCTTCTGAATCGGACAGCCCTGCTCCATAAAACATTAGAAATACAATGTACGCACTTGAATGCACAACCACGGCTTGTAAGAATAGGTGTAACCATCGGTTCATCGCTGACTTTTTTAGTCGGCGCGGAATAATATTTTTTCAAATCATAAAGCTGTCTAGCTGGAAATGGTACAGAATCTAGGTTTTCTATGTACTGTCTTGGTTTGTTTTTTGTTATTCTGCCATCTTTATCCTTGTAACATATTCCCAGTATTTCTTTTGGATTTAGGTTGTTTTCAGCAACACCTTTTGTTATTTCGTAAAATGTTATTTCTCCTTCGCCGATTACGGCAAAATCGGCCCCGCTTTCTTCCATTGTTTTCTCTGGAAAAGCGGTTGGATGCACTCCGCCCAAAACAACAAGGCAATCAGGATTTGTGTTTTTAATTATTCTGGTTATTTGCACCACATGTTTCATTGGCGGAGTAAGCGTTGTTATACCAACGACATCGGGTCTGTACTGGACGGCGGTTTCTTCTATTTCTTTATAGCCCATACCCTCTGTTTCACAGTCTATAATCTTAATCTCGCAGGTTATCTTACTTAAGAGGTAAGAGGCCAGATAAGCCAGATTAAGGGGCATAGTATTGCCGGCGGATTTTTTCATTCCTTCAAAGTTGGTATATGGCGGATTAATTAAGAGAACTTTCATGAATTATTTTATTTTCTGCATTTTAAAACGTAATAAATTGGAATAAATTTGAAAAAACTTTTAACCTCCTCAATTTTTAAGTGGTTGTTTGCGTTTTTTATAATTAATTCATGGCTTGACCGGTGGAAGTCAAAACGTAAATTTCTTTGGACAAGCATGCAGTAAGCTTGCATTAATTTTCTGCCGGAAGGAAAGCCTAATATAATCAAACCGTTGTCTTTGGTGATTCTTTTAATTTCAAGTATTGCCCTTTCTAGTTCATCGGGTTCCAGGTGCTCCAAGGCGCTAATGCAAAAAACGGCGTTAAAAAAATCGTCGGGGAACGGTGTTTTTGTCATATTGCCTGTAATAATTTCGGCGTTGATTTTTTCCTTGGCCATCATGTTTCTTACTTTGGTTTTACCGTCTTCCCCGAAGGTGTCTATTCCATATAATTTTTCGCAGCGTCGATAAAGTTCGGGAAAGAAAATGCCTCCCCCGTAGCCTATATCAAGAATTGCGCCATATTTTTCCTTGTCGGGAAGGCAACTTAACGCCATCTTAAGTCTTTTTAGATAAAAATGGCGCAATATCGGCTGATAATATCTTTTTGTCGGGTCTTCCGGATTTGTTTGTTGGATATTTTGCTTTTTTGGTATTTTCATTTTACGATGGAATTATATTTTAAGTAATTTTACCGCCGCCTTAGCCTTCCTTAAAAATTCTTCTCCAGACTTCAATCTGATTATTTTATTAAACACAAATGACGGGCGAAGATAGAATGATCGATAGGCCTTTTTCATTAAATAAAATAATTTTTCACGCGGAATTTCTTTCTCCCAAATTTTTGGCACGAAACCTTCTGTCGGATTTTTGGCGAATTCCAGCCAGTAATCCTTATCTATCACTTTTTCTTTTAAAGCCATTGCGTATAGTCCGGTGGCGGGGTAGGGTGTAACGATAGTTATGTGCATGTAGTCGGCCTTTAGTTTATTCATAAACTTTATTGTCTTGAGAATATCTTCTTCTGTTTCTGTGGGAGAGCCGATCATAAAGTAGCCGGCGGTTTGTATCCCAGCTTTCCTTGTGAGTTTAAAAGCCTTCTCAACCATCTCCAAAGTTATTCCTTTTCTAAGAACGTTTAATATTTTTTGAGTGCCTGCTTCCACGCCGTAGTGTATTCTTTGGCAGCCGGCCTTTTTCAGCGCGGACAAAACTTCCGCGTCCACGGTGTTCACCCTTGTCCTGATATTCCACGCGATTTTGATGTTTCTTTTTATAAGGCCGTCGCAAATATCCAGAACTCTCCGCCTGTCCACTCCAAATGTGTCATCGTAAACGAATATTTCTTGGATCCCCATTTTTTGGCATTCTTCCATCTCGTCCACGACTCTTTTCGCGGAAGCGGGGCGAAAATTTTTCCCCAGATTAGGCCTGTCGCAGAATAAACATTGATACGGGCATCCGCGGCTTGTAAACATGGTGGTTATAGGCCTATAGGGAGAAAGCGCCCAATAATATTTCTTGTAATTGGTAAGGTGTCTGGCCGGAAACGGCAAGTCGTCAATATTTTTAATGAGCTCGCTTCGGCCGGTGTTTATTATCTTGTCATTTTTTCGGAATACCAAACCCTTCACTTTTTCCAGCTTGTCCGGATCGTTTATGTTGTCCAACAAAGGTTTTATTACGGGCTCCGCTTCGCCGATGATTACGAAATCAACCTCCTTGATACCGGCGGTTTCTTCCGGGTATATGATAACATGCGGTCCGCCAATAATAATCTTTATACTGCTGTCTATTTCTTTTACTATCTTTGCGGTTTTTATGACATCGATAAGCGTAAATGTCATCGCGGTTATCCCGACGGCATCCGGTTTTCTTTTTTGAATCTCTGTTTTTAGTTGTTCGTAAGTAAGCTCATCAACTTGGGCATCCAGTATTTCCACTTGATGATTTGTCTCTTTTTCTATCTGGGCCGCTATGTACATTATGCCTAGCGGCGGGGTAAAGCCGCGCCCTTCGTCAAGAGTTTTTGGCAAACAAGACGTTATTGTGTTAAAAGAGGGCGGGTTGATTAAAACAATCTTCATATTTTTGTTCAGTTGTTGGCGTTTTTACTTTTTACTATCAATTCGGCGATCATTCCCATTCCAAGAACCTGAATCGCCGTGATTAGCAGAATCAAAATGGTAATATCCAGTATTTTTTCTCTGAAAAAATAACTGTATAAAAAAACAACAATGGCTGAAACGAACAAAATAAAACTTAAAGATGAAAATATTTTCAAAGGATTAAAATAAAGAATTATTCTGATTATGGTTTGCAGATACTTGGAAGTATCTTTAATTGGATGAAACTTTGAATTTCCGAGCCTTTTTTTGTATTTTGTGGGAATATACTTGACCTTGTGTCCGTTGCATAGAAAAGCCAGTGTCATTGTCGTTACACAGCTGAATCCGTCAGGAATAACCCACAGATATTTAAGCATTATTTCCTTTTTAAAAGCTTTAAGCCCTGTGTTGAGATCGGGAATTTTAGTCCTGCTTAGATAAGAAGCCAATTTGCGCAGGATCAGTTTCATTGGCAATCTTAAAAATTTTAGGGTGCCCTGTTCGGAATCTCTTGCCCCGTTAACCTGATCGTAGTCGGGGAAATAATCAAACATCACGGGGATGTCGCTGGCAGTATAAGTATCATCAGCGTCCAGCATTACTATAACTTCGCCTTTGGCTGCCAATATGCCCGTTTTTCTGGAAGCGCCGCTTCCGCCGTTAATTTTTCTTCTGATAACCTCTACATTTTTTGAAGTCGCGATTTCAGCGGTTTTGTCTGAGGAACAATCATCTACAACTAAAATCTCGTAGGAATTTCTGTATTTTGAGTTATCTAAAGATATCCTTACATCGTCTATGACTTTTCCTATGGCCTTTTCTTCGTTATACGCGGGTAAGATTATTGAGAATTTATAATGATTAGAATTGGATTTTTCCACTTTTAGATTATAGGTATTGATTATTAATAAAACAAGTAGTTGAAATTATAAACATAAGAATATGCGAGACTTTTTCTACGCTTACACACCGGGAGTGGCCTTTTTGCAACCAACAACAGACGGGATTAAAACCGACATCCGATGTCAAAAATTCTCAGACATCGGATGTCGGTTTTTTGGGTTACTTATCCACAGGTTGAAATTTTTAAGAATGTGTGGAGTTGACAGATAAAAAATAAAGTATATTATTAAGGCAATACAATAAATTTTTATCAAAGGATCCGAATTTGAGGATTTTTGTTATTTTTTTGCCTTTTACCCCATACCACGCGAAAAGCACGCCGGCGAAAGTGGGGTGAACGCTTTGAAATTACAAGCATGAAGCAAAAACCACAGCCTTAGAGGCGTGGTACGGGGCAAGCGCCCAGACGGGTTTTTCTTCAGCGATTTCGCGTTTATTTCAAAATATTTTTGTTTTTAAAATTAATAAAATTATAAATTTTAAATAATTAAAAAATAATTAATGAAGAAGAAATATTTTTCCAAGTTCAAAGAGTCGATTTTGCCGATGCCCCATCTGGCAAAAGTGCACACGGACTCTTTTCAATGGATTATAACCGAAGGTTTGAAGGAATTGTTTCAGGAATTCTTTCCGATCCAAGACTATTCGCAGAAAAAATTCATCCTGGAATTCTCCGGCTACGTTCTGGAGGAGCCCAAGGTTGACGAGATGACGGCCCGCGCCCGCAATCTCACCCTGGAGGCTCCGCTGAAGATAAAATTAAAACTCACCAATAAAGAAATAGGACAGGCCAAAGAACAGGAGATATTTCTGGCCGATTTCCCCATAATGACAAGGCGGGGAACTTTTATCATAAACGGCGTGGAAAGGGTCATCGTGCCGCAGCTGGCCCGTTCTTTTGGCGCGCAGTTTACCGCCAGCGTCACCAAGGGCAAGAAATATTTCGGTTCAAAAATAATACCGTCGCGCGGAATCTGGATTGAGCTGGAGACGGAACCGGACGGAGTTATCTACGCGCGCATAGACAACAAAAGAAAAATCCCCGTCACCTCTATTTTAAAAATATTCGGAATGAAGACCGCCGCCGAAATTGAGAAAGCTTTTTCCGAAGCGGACACCGGCAAAATCCAGTACATCAAGAAAACTCTGGAAAAAGATCTTGCTAAAACCATTGAGGAGGCGTACATAGAGCTTTACCGGAGATTGAGACCGGGCGAGCCGATAGACATGCTCGGCTTTGAGAACAGCAAAAACTACATTGACGCCATTTTTGACTCTGAAAGATACGACCTTTCCCTGACCGGAAGATATAAGCTCAACAACCGCCTGGGCAAACCGGTGGACAACATCAAAAAAGAGCCGAGAACGATAACCAAAGACGACCTTATTGGCATCATCAAAAAAATAATCGGACTCAACAACAACCCCCTGGCCCAGCCGGACGACATAGACAACCTTGGCAACAGAAGAATAAGGGGAGTGGGAGAACTGCTCCAGCAAAGACTGCGGGCCAACATGGCCAAAATGAAGAGGAACATCCAGGACAGGATGTCCACCGCCGACCCCGCGACGCTTATGCCTTTGCAGATAGTCAACAACCGGCCTTTTATGACGGCGGTCAGGGACTTCTTCACCACCAACCAGCTTTCCCAGTTCATGAGCCAGAAGAACACGCTGGACGAACTTGAGCACCTGCGGAGATTGTCCGCCCTCGGGCCCGGCGGCCTCAACAGGGAGAGGGCCGGATTTGAAGTCCGCGACGTGCACTCTTCCCATTATGGAAGAATCTGCCCGATTCAGACGCCGGAAGGTCCGAACATCGGTCTGGTGGTTCATTTGTCCGTGCATGCCCGGCTCAACGAGTTCGGAATTCTGGAAACTCCGTACCGGAAAGTGGAAAACGGCAAAGTCACCAAAGAGATTGTTTATCTGAACGCTTTGGACGAAGCCAAATACAACATCGCCCACGCCGAAGTGAAATACGACGAGAAGACGGGGGAAATTCTTAACGACGAAGTGGGAGCGAGGATAATGTCCCAGCCCGGCCTTGTCAGCAAATACGACGTTCACTATATGGACGTGGCTCCCAATCAGGCCTATAGCGTCGCCACGAGCATGATTCCTTTCCTTGAACACGACGACGCCACCAGAGCCCTGATGGGTTCCAACATGCAGAAGCAGGGAGTGCCCTGCATCAAACCCGAAGCGCCGCTTGTCGGCACGGGCATGGAAGACAGAGCCTGCCGCGGTTGATTACGTTGACGCTTCAAAAATAATAATAAAAGAAGGGCCGAAGAAAAAAAGAGAATACGCTCTGGCGACTTTCCTGCGCTCCAACGCGCTGACGGCGATTCATCACCGCCCGTCGGTCAACGTGGGCGACGAGGTGAAAAAGGGCGACGTTTTGGCCGACAACTACTCCAGCGACCGCGGCCGGATGGCCATGGGGCAGAACGCGCTGGTGGCCTTCCTGTCCTGGAAGGGTTCCAACTTTGAAGACGCCATCATTCTTTCCGAAAGAATGGTCCGGGAGGACAAATTTTCCTCAATTCACGTGGAAGAATTTTCCATCAACGTCAGAGACACCAAGCTCGGGCCGGAAATGACCACTTACGACATACCCAACGTCGGCGAAGAAAAGCTCAAAGATCTGGACGAGGACGGCATCGTGCGCATCGGCGCGGAAGTCCGGGCCGACGACATTTTGGTCGGAAAAATTTCTCCCAAAGGAGAAGTGGAACTCACGCCGGAAGAGAGGCTTTTGCGCTCAATTTTCGGCGAGAGGGCGAGAGACGTTAAAGACACCTCGCTGCGGCTTGACCACGGCAAGAAAGGCCGGGTCATCGGCATCAAAGTTTTCTCGCGCGATATGGGCGACAAACTGGAACCGGGAATCATCAAACAGGTTTCCGTGGAAATCGCCAGCCTGCGCAAAATTTCCGTGGGAGACAAGCTGGCCGGCCGGCACGGCAACAAAGGAGTCATCTCCAGAATATTGCCGGTGGAAGACATGCCTTACATGGAAGACGGCACGCCGGTGGATATTATTCTCAACCCGCTGGGCGTTGCTTCCCGTATGAACATCGGCCAGATTTTGGAAACTCATCTTGGCATGGCGGCGGAAAAACTCGGCTATCATGCCATAACCCCGGGATTCAACGGCGCGACCGAGGAGGAAATAAAAGAAGAACTCAAGAAGGCCGGCTATCCGGAAGACGGCAAGTTCAAACTTTACGACGGCAGGACCGGAGAATCTTTTGACCAGAAGGTGACCGTTGGTCAGATTTACATGATGAAGCTGGATCATATGGTGGAAGACAAGATTCACATGAGGTCCATCGGCCCTTACTCGCTTATCACCCAGCAGCCACTCGGCGGCAAGGCCCAGGGCGGAGGCCAGAGATTCGGAGAAATGGAGGTGTGGGCGCTGGAAGGATACGGCGCGTCTCACACTCTGCAGGAAATATTGACCATCAAATCAGACGACATCGCGGGCAGGGCGGCGGCTTACAATTCCATTATCAAAGGAGAGAAGTTCAAGAGTCCCAACCTGCCGGCGTCGTTTAACGTTTTGCTAAGCGAGTTAAGAGGTCTGGCGCTGGACATTTATCTGAAGAAAGACGGCGAAGTCAAATAAAATTATTCAAATTAAATTTAAAAATCTATGGATACAAAAGTAACAGATTTTGAATCAATAGTTCTGAAACTGGCTTCGCCTGAGAGGATTTTGTCGTGGTCGCGCGGCGAAGTCACCAAGCCGGAAACCATCAACTACCGGACCCAGCGTCCGGAGAGGAACGGCCTTTTCTGCGAAAGGATATTCGGGCCGGAAAAGGATTATGAATGCTATTGCGGCAAATACAAGAGAATAAGGTACAAAGGCATAGTCTGCGAGAAGTGCGGCGTGGAAGTGACCAACTCCATCGTCAGAAGAGAGAGAATGGGACACATCGCCCTGGCCGCCCCCGTTTCCCACATCTGGTTTTTGAAGGGCGCGCCTTCCAGAATCGGCATGATGCTGGACATAAAATCCACCGATTTGGAGAAGGTGATTTATTTCGCCGGATACATAATAACCAAAATCGTTGACGAGGAAAAAGCGGCGGCTTACAAAAACCTTGAATCCGAATACAAAAACAAACTCAAAGAAGTGGCCGATAAGGACGAGAAAGAAAAGCTCAAAGAATCAATGCTCAAGGCCAAGGGCGAAATTGATTCTTTGGTTTTGCACCGTGTTTTGTCCGAGGTGGAGTATTACAGCCTTTCCATGAAATACGGAGAGATTTTTGAAGCCAGCACCGGCGCGGAGTCTATTTATGAAATATTTAAAAACGTAAACCTGGATGAATACAAAATCAAGCTGGAACAGCAGCTGGAAAACGCCGGAACCCAGGAGAGAGCGCGCCTGGTTGTCAGGATTAATCTTCTGAAGTCGCTCAAGAAGGCGGGTGTCCGCCCCGAGTGGATGTTTTTGACGGTGCTGCCGGTAATCCCGCCGGCGCTTCGCCCGATGGTCGCCTTGGACGCGGGAAGACACGCCACCTCCGACCTCAACGACCTTTACAGGAGAGTCATCAACAGAAACAACCGCTTGAAGAGGCTGGTGGAGATAAGGGCGCCGGAAGTCATCTGCCGCAACGAAAAAAGAATTTTGCAGGAAGCCGTGGACGCGCTTATAGACAACACAATGCGTAAAGGCCAGAACGTCGCTTTGGCCCAGGGCCAGAGAAGGCCGCTCAAATCTCTGGCGGAAATGCTGAAAGGCAAGCAGGGCCGCTTCCGGCAGAACCTGCTCGGAAAAAGAGTTGATTATTCCGGACGCTCCGTCATCGTTGTCGGTCCGGAACTCAAGATGAGCCAGTGCGGCCTGCCCAAACACATGGCCTTGGAACTCTTCCGTCCATTTGTCATTTCCGAACTGATTAAAAAAGAGATCGCCTACAACATCAGAGGCGCGGGAAGGTTGATAGACGAGAAAATTCCCGAAGTGTGGGCTATTTTGGAAGACATAATCAAAGACAAGAGAGTGTTGCTCAACAGAGCCCCGTCTCTGCACCGGTTGAGCATCCAGGCTTTTCAGCCGGTGCTCATAGAGGGCAACGCCATACAGCTTCATCCGCTGGTTTGCCACGCCTTCAACGCCGACTTTGACGGCGACCAGATGGCCGTTCATGTGCCGCTTGGTCCGGAAGCTCAAAACGAGGCCAGAGACATCATCGCTTCCGTCAAAAACCTGCTCAAGCCCGGAAACGGCGAGCCGGTGGTGGAGCCTTCGCAGGACATGGTTGTCGGCTGCTACTGGCTGACCAGGATTAAAGAAGGCGCCAAAGGCGAGGGTTCTTATTACTCCAGCCCGCAAGACGCCATTCTGGCTCACGACTTCGGCCACATTGACACGCGGGCGAAGATAAAAGTTATTCCCGGAACAGCCGCCAAGTACGACGCGTTCAACGGGGAATTGTTTGAGACGACCGTTGGTAAAATGTTGTTCAACGGCATATTGCCGGACGACTTCCCCTACATCAACGACGAGATGAACAAGAAATCTCTTTCCAAACTGGTGGCCCGCTGCATAGAAAGATACGGCATAGACGCCACGCCGGAAATTTTGGACAAAGTAAAAGAGTTCGGCTTCAAATACGCCACCGTCTCCGGAATCAGCTGGGGTTATCAGGACCTGAAAATACCGGAGAAAAAAGAAGAAATATTGGATGGAGCCGAAAAAGAAGCGTTGGAAATAAAAAACCAATATCAGGAAGGACTTTTGACTGACTCGGAGAGGTACAACAAAGTCATTGAAATCTGGCAGGGAGCCAAGAATAAAGTCGAGGAACTGGTTCCGGAAACATTGGACAGAATGGGTCCCGTTTACTCAATGGTCACTTCGGGAGCCAGAGGCAGTTTGAGCCAAATAGGACAGATGACGGGCATGAAGGGCCTGATGGTCAACCCGGCCGGTAAAATCATTGATTATCCGGTGAAGTCCAGCTACAAGGAGGGCCTGGGAATTTTGGAATATTTCATCACTACGCACGGCGCCAGAAAAGGCGAGGCCGACACGGCTCTTAAGACCGCCCGCGCCGGCTATCTGACCAGGAAGCTAATAGACGTTTCCCACGACGTTATCATCAACGAGGAAGAATGCGGAGACAAGCAAGGAATAACCATATCCCGTAAAATGACGGAGGGCCACGGCAAAAAACTTTCCGCCAGAATATTCGGAAGAGTTTTGACGGAAGCAGTCGGCCGATTCAAAAAAGGACATCTTTTGTCCATGGCCGACGCCAAAGAATTGGAAGCCGACAAATCGGTTGAAGAAGTCAGAATATTTTCTCCCATCACCTGCGAATCAAGGCGCGGCGTGTGTCAGAAGTGCTACGGCTACGACCTTGGTTCCAATACGCCGGTGAAAACAGGAGAAGCGGTTGGCATTGTGGCGGCGCAGGCCATCGGCGAGCCGGGCACCCAGCTGACTATGAAGACGTTCCACAAAGGAGGCATCGCCGTCGGAGGCGACATCACCATGGGTCTGCCCCGTATAGAAGAGCTGTTTGAGTTGAGAATTCCGCGCAATCCGGCCGTCGTCTGCGACGTGGACGGAGAAATTATGGACATAAAACAAGCCGAGGAAGAAGACGGCGTGAAGTCGGCCGATAAAATAGTCACCGTTTTGGCGGACAGGGAATCTTCAAAATCAAAAGAGGAGGCGGTTGAGTTCGCCATTCCGTTCGGACGTTTTATCGTCGTCAAAAAAGGCGACAAGGTCAAAAAAGGCGACGTGCTGACAGACGGTTCTTTGGACATAAAACACTACTTCAAAATCGCGGGCAAAGAAAAAACGCAGGATTATATTCTGAAAGAAGTGGACAAGGTTTACGCCATGCAGGGCGCCAACATCAACGAGAAGCACATAGAGGTTATCATCCGGCAAATGTTCTCAAGATGGAAAGTCGTTGATCCGGGAGAAACCAATCTCAACCAGGGAGAAGTTGTAGAGTTTGTAAAAATAATGGAGGAGAACGAGATGGCAGAAAAAGACGGCCGCGTTCCGGCCAAATGCGAGCCGGTGGTAATGCCGATAGCCAAAGTTTCGCTTTCCACGACAAGCTTCCTTTCCGCCGCTTCCTTCCAGGACACCGCGCGCGTGCTCATCAGGACGGCTGTCGCGGGCGAGGAGGACAAATTGAGAGGCCTCAAGGAGAATGTCATAATCGGCCGGCTGATACCGGCGGGAACGGGATTGAGGAAAGATTATATAAAGGAAGAGGAAGAACAGCCACTAGCCACTAGTGATTAGTTATTAGTAAAATTAGCTAGGTGCTAAACTAATGGCTAGTGGCTAATTCCTAGTCCCTAATTTATGTCTACCGTTGAGCAAATTAAATCCCGCCTCGGCATAGTTGACGTGGTTCAGAGCTACGTCAAACTCACTAAAGCGGGCTCGTCTTACAAAGCCTGCTGCCCGTTCCACGCGGAAAAAACGCCCTCGTTTTTCGTTTCTCCCGCCAGGGAAAGCTGGCATTGCTTCGGCTGTTCCAAAGGCGGAGATATGTTCAGTTTCGTGATGGAGATGGAAGGGATTGATTTCGTGGAAGCGCTGAAAATTTTGGCCGACCGGGCCGGAGTGCGGGTGGAGAAAATAAACATTGGGCAGAAAAACGAACGGACGAAACTGCTCCATCTGACGCAAAGCGCCGCGATATTTTACGAAAACGAATTGAGGAAAAATTCCGCGGTCATAGATTACCTTAAAAAACGAGGCGTGAAAGGGGAAATGGCCAAAGCTTTCGGCATAGGCTTCGCTCCGGAAGGCTGGAGGAATCTCTATGATTTTTTGAAGAAAAAAGGCTATGCTGACGCGGAAATGGAAAAAGCGGGAATGGTCATAAAGTCGTCCAAGGGTTATTACGACCGCTTCCGGAGCCGGATAATGTTTCCGCTGGCCAATTCTTCCGGCCAGGTTGTCGGCTTCAGCGGCAGAATTTTTGGCGAACAGGCCGGCAATGAAGGCAAATACGTCAACACGCCGCAGACGGTTTTGTACGACAAGTCCCGCCTTCTTTACGCTTTTGACAAAGCCAAAGGGGAAATCCGCAAAACGAACTCCTGCGTTTTGGTGGAAGGGCAGATGGACGCGATAATGTCGCGTCAGGCCGGGGTGTCAAACACGGTGGCTGTTTCCGGAACGGCTTTAACTTCGTTTCACCTCAACCTTATAAAAAGACTGGCCGACAAAATAATAATGGCTTTTGACAGCGACCGGGCCGGAATCAGCGCGGCGCAAAGAAGCATAT
Source organism: Candidatus Paceibacter sp. (assembly GCA_013360865.1). Taxonomy (NCBI): domain Bacteria; kingdom Bacillati; phylum Minisyncoccota; class Minisyncoccia; order Minisyncoccales; family Candidatus Paceibacteraceae; genus Candidatus Paceibacter; species Candidatus Paceibacter sp. Next base: position 52,990 of record JABWAS010000003.1, on the reverse strand, counting down.
CCATGGCCTTGGCGGAAGGTTTGGAGGTGAGGGCGGCCGTCATCCCTTCCGGCAAAGATCCGGCGGACGCCGTTTTGGAAGACCCGGAAAGCTGGCTGGCGGCGGTGGAAAGCGCCCGGAATATTTTTGACTTTCTGCTGGAGGCGGCGGGCGACCGCAAATCGGTGGAAGGTAAAATCCTGCCTTTGATAGCCGGGTTGCCCAGCGAGATTGAGAAAGCGCAGGTGGTCAAAAAAATAGCCGACAAATTCGGCATATCCGAAGAACCGGTCTGGCAGGAGTTGAAGAAAGTAAAACTAGAACCACTGTCAAGGTCTCGCCTTGACAGTCAAGGCGAGACCTTGACAGTGCGCCAAAAAAGCTTCGCGCCCAAAACCCGCCTGGAATTTCTTTCCAACCGGCTGGCCGGGCTGGCCCTGTGGCAAAAAGAATCGCGAAATCCGGAAATAAAAAGCGCGGCCGGACAAGTTCTGGAACGGATAAAAGACTACGTTGACAAATTGCAAGATAATGATATAAATAAAATAATAACGGAAGCGGAAATTTATTTTGACGGTTCCGAGACGCTGAAGGAGGAGATGGAGAAAATGGAAAAAGAGTTATCCAAAGAAAAATTAAAAAACGAACTGGAAGAGATAACGCGACGGATAAGAAAACTGGAAACGGAAAAAGCGGAAAGCGCGGAAAAGGAACTGGAAAGCTGCTTAAATGATTTTCATACTCTTACTAAAAAGTTAAATAATTTTAAATAATAAAAATAATATGAGCGCCAAAAACAAAAAAACGAAAAGTGTTTCCAAAGCGGCAGCCAAGCCCAAGAAAGAGGCGAAGAAAACCGCCATGCCGAAGGTTAAAAAAATTTCCAAAGCCGAGGAAATCAAAATTAAAACAGAAACCCTCTTAAGAAAAGGAAAAATGAGGGGCTTCGTTACTTTCACGGAAATACTGAAGGAGTTTCCGTCCATAGAAGAAGACATCGGCCTTTTGGACAGCTTGTACGACACCTTCCAGGAATCGGGCGTGGACGTTATTGAAAACAAAGACCTGATAGAATCGGAGGCAGAGCAGGATAAAAAGCTGGATATGTATCTGGACAAGGAGTCGGTGGACGCGGTGCAGATGTATTTGCGCGAAATCGGCAAGATACCGCTTATTGACGCGGCCAAAGAAAGGGAACTGGCCAGAAGGATAGAGGAGGGAGACGAAGAGGCCAAAAGCATTCTCATCAAAGCCAACTTGAGGCTTGTCGTTTCTATCGCCAAAAAATACGTCGGGCGTAGTCCGGACTTGTCCATTTTGGACCTCATTCAGGAGGGCAATTTCGGCTTATTCCGCGCGGTGGAAAAGTTCAACTGGAGAAAGGGCTACAAATTCTCCACCTACGCCACCTGGTGGATCCGCCAGGCCATCACCAGGGCCATCGCCGACCAGGCCAGAACCATCAGGATTCCAGTGCACATGATGGAAACAATTTCCAAATACAAACAGGTGTTGAGGCGGTTGTCGCAGGATTTGGGCAGAGAGCCTTTGCCGGAAGAAATAGCGGCGGAGATGAACATGGACGTGGAGAAAATCCACCACATCCAGAAAATAGACCAAAGCACAGTTTCCTTTGAGGCTCCGGTGGGCGACGACGAGGAATCCACACTTGGCGACTTCCTCAAAGACGACAAAATTCTGTCTTCCGACCAGCAGACCGCCCAGGGTATTCTGGCCGACCAGTTTGAAGAAATTTTGAAGGACCTTTCGCCCAAGGAACAGAAGATTTTGAAGATGCGTTTCGGATTGGGCGACGGCATCATCCATACGCTTGAAGAGGTGGGCAAGGAGTTCGGCGTAACCCGAGAGCGTATCAGGCAGATAGAAGCCAAAGCTTTGGAAAAAATCAGGACGCACGAGAAGGCGAACAGACTTAAGAGCTACTAGTTGTGTCTTTTTCCATAAAAAACAAAATAGGGAGAGTTAGGACTGGTGTAATAAAAACCGCTCACGGTGATATAGAAACTCCCAACTTCGCTTTCGTGGCCACTCACGGCGTGATAAAAGCCTTGGATAAAAAAGATTATCTGGCCGCTTCGCCGGAGCTGACCATATCCAACACTTTTCATCTTTTTGTCACCGGCAAATGGAAGGAGATAAAAAAAGCCGGAGGATTGCGTAAAATGTTCGGCGCGAAGAATCCGATTATGACCGACAGCGGCGGCTTCCAGGTATTCAGCCTCGGCTGGGGGAAAGTCCACAAAATCGGCAAAGTAAATTCAGAAAATTCACTATCGACATCGAACGTCAATAGTACTAAAAATCCCGTTAGGATTACAAATAATGGCGTTGTTTTCAATTACGACGGCAAAAAATACGAGCTGACTCCGGCCAAATCAATCTCGCTGCAAAAAGACATCGGCGCCGACATAATTTTCGCTTTTGACGAGTGCACCTCTCCTTTGCACGATTACGAATACAATAAAAGGGCGCTAAAAAGGACTCATGACTGGGCTAAAAAATGTCTCAAGGTCAAAAGAGGCAAAGAGCAACTCTTGTTTGGCATAGTGCAGGGCGGCGTTTTTGAAGATTTAAGAAAGGAAAGTTCCAAAGCCATCGGCTCATTGCCTTTTGACGGTTTCGGTATCGGCGGCTCCTTCGGCGAAAAGCAGATGGGCAAGGTTATAGGATGGTCTTTAAGCGGATTGCCGGAAGACAGGCCGAGACATCTTCTGGGTATTGGCCGGGTAAAAGATATTTTTATCGGCGTCAAAAACGGCATAGACACTTTTGATTGCGTCATACCTACCCGTGAAGCGCGGCATGGCTGCGTCTTCAGTCGCGATGGCCGGCTTGATATTAAAAGAGGCGTGTTTGCCAAAGATAAAAAAGTTATAGAAAGAAGTTGCCTTTGCCAAATGTGCGCCGGAGGCATAAAGCGCAAAGACTTAAACCGGCTGTTCAAGGAAAACAAACCCGAAGCCCAACGCCTAGCCACCTTGCACAACATATATTTCTACAAAACTTTGTTTGCCAAAATCAGAGAAGCCATAAACTCTGGCAAAAAATCGGCGTTGGAAAAAGTGGAGAAAGAGTATAAGAAAGTTTAATATTATAAAGATGTTCAATCAACAAGATCAGATTTTAATTGATAATTTCGTCCGGGAATTATCCGATAATGTTGGGCGGAAGTTTAACGATGATATTGACTTCATTATCCTTTACGGCTCAGCGGCCAGAGGGGAGTTTGTAAAAGGCGCTTCCGATATTGACCTGCTCATTCAGACAAAATCCGACGGAAATGTGGAAGAAATAAAAAATTACGCCACCGAAATTTTTTGGAAACTGGACGAGAAATACGGCACCGAGTTTCAAAAAGTGTGCGCCAAAGAGGCCAAAACCGGCGTGGAAAAAGTTTTTAAATCAATAGAATCCAAAACGCCGCTGTTCGCGCCGCTTTTCGTTTACGGGCCAAACGACTTGGACTGGGTAAACGGCAAGGTGCTTAAAAAGGGTGTCGCTCTAGGAGCCAATCTTTTCGCTTCGCAATACTCCGTTTTCTTGAACTTCAAACGGGACGGAAAAGTTTATTGGGGCAGGGACATTACCAGAGAAATAAAAGTCCAAGGCACGGGTTGGGAAAAGTTAAAAGGAATACTGATCCCGCAATATTTTTCCATTGTTTCCTTAATAATGTGGCCGTTTCCGGTTTTGTGGAAAAAGGGAGTCAAATACGCCATCAAGGCGGTTCTCTACGACGTTGACGCGGTGCTGATATATCTTGATAGGATAGAAAAAAGCAAACTGGAAGATAAAATAAAAATTTTTAAAGACGAAACCTATTCGGAAAAACTAGGCGTTTTTTTGAAAGAATACGTCCGTATGGTTTCGCGTTTCAAAAAAGATTTATTGCCGAAGCAGGCGGGGATAATAAACGAGTCGTTGGGATACAAAATAAACGGCTTCAAAGGCGGCAGATTAAAGGCTTTATTTTATATTTTGCGGGTCATCAAATTCGTGCACGTTTCCAACCTGATTGCCGTTTTTAGCTTAAAATAAAAACGGCTTGAATATTTACAATCACTTGGTTTTATTTATTCAGGATTCTCTACATCAATATATCTTACTTTGTTAAGGATGTTATATCTTAAAATATCCTCATCATGCTTGTTAAACTTGGATTGTAAGCCATAGTTATTTCCCATAAGATAACTATTTTCAGGCGACGGTGTAAATTTTGAAAGTGACTGTCCGGCGTAACATCCGTTTTCACCGCAGTTCAAACCAAGATTGCAGGCGCTACTGCCCCAAACATCAGTAAATTGATTCTTGCAATATTCCCAATTTGAAACCCAGTCGGGATCGGGTGATTGATTTAGGCCATAGGCGGCAGGATTAATTTTTTTCTCTACAATTTCTTTTATTTTTCCCCCGCAGATATTAATGTGTTTTATATCAAAACAAGTGCCCCACCAACTAAAATCAGGCGCAGTATAATTTAAATTATTTACCTCTAAAATAGACTTAATCTCCGCGCCATTATTTACAAATTTTTCCTTAAAACAATCAACCCATCCGGAGTAACGTTCATAACAAGAAGATTGTTTATCAACGCCACCGCACCATTTGGTACAAGAAGCGCTGTCAACGTTAGGATACATGGTGGCTGCTCCTAAATAGGGATCATAGTATGAGTATTCTTCATCGAATAAACCGATAATGTGTCCAAATTCGTGCACAATAGATGTCATTTCCGATTTTATATCATTAACATTGTGGTAAATAATATCACTGGAACCTATCCTGATAGTTTTTGAATCCAGTCGTTTTACAGCTCTACTGGTTCCTGTTCTTGCGCCATCAAATGGGACAACAATTATATTATAATTACCATTATTGCTTAGAAAATCAGGTGTTGGCACAAAACCAGCGCATTTAGCAGACAGTTCCAATCTTATTGTTGAGGAGTTACAACTCTGCGACGGCGGCCAACAACTACCATCACTGAGATTAGCTTCATCTTTGTAAGAAAAAACATTAAACTCGTTCCTAAGTGTTTTAAAAGGTTCAACGCCGGGGAAATTATCACCGCCAAAACTGCCACTAAAGGTTGCGGCAATAACTTTCTCAACATAAGTGTCGTAAGTATTTATCTTTTGATTGAAACCGTTTTCGTAAAAATATATATTGATTTTCCTGTCAGTAGACCCATTACTAAAAATACTTGAACACTGTCCCGTTTTTGTATCCTTAGTTCCAGATGAGGAAACAGGAAATAAATTACTACTGCTTGAGCTTGGGCTGCTTGACTTTATAAAAACTGGCCTGGCCGCTTCGCTGGAATTTTGTATTTGCTTATTGTAAAAAGAGCTACTGCTTTTACTTGAATAGTAGATTTTAGAACTAGATGTTTTTGAAGAAGCGGCAGATGATTCGCTTGAACTTTTTTGCGAAAACGAAGAGGATGTGATTTTAGAACTGTTTGATTGCCATGAGCTTACGACGTTTTTCTTTTTGGAAAAATTGGCTATCACGTATTTGCTTTTATTCATCTCAATTTCGCAGGTTTCGTTAAGAGGCGAATCGCAGCCAGACCAGTTTTTGAAAAAATAATTGATGTCCGGTTTGGCGGTTAATTCGATTATCATTTTTTCGGGGAATATTTTTCTGCATTCTTTGCCGCAACTCATTTTTCCTTCGTTAATTATCACCGTTCCGGAGCCAACACTAGAAACGTCGAGGCGATAATATTTGGGCAAAACAACTTCTTCTTTAGCACTTTTATCGTTCTTGCCGAAGAATCGGGAAAACCAATCAAAAAAACCTGCTTCGGCCGAATTAAAAGAAAAAATTAAAGAGAAAAAAATTAAAAAACCAAAGATAAATTTAGTATTTTTATTCATCTTAATAATTATACCATTTCTTAAATCCTCAAACATTATTCCCGCGCTGATTGCCGTTTTGAAATAACTTACTTTATCTCCACCACCTTATTTTTCCCGGATTGGCCGGAAAGGATGCTGACGCGGGAGGGGGAGACGCCGAAGTAATCGCCCAGCGCGCGGCAGACGGCCCAGTTGGCGCGGCCGTCAACGGGCGGTTCTTTGACGGAAACCACGAATTCCGTTTCGCTTATTTTTTCCACGGACTCTTTTTTGGCCCGGGGTTTGACTTTGACAGAAATTTTCATAGTTTTATTATATTACAAAAAGGTCGCTTTTTATTATAAACCTTAATTTATCATAAAAATATGGCGATAATACCATGGAAGCCGTTTGATATGGACCGCTTTTTTGATGACGAATTTTTCGCCCCTCTTGTCGGCGGAGGGCGGCCGTCAATGGATGTTTACGAGACGGAGAAAGATGTGGTGGCGGAGGTTAGTCTGCCGGGTATTGACCCGAGCAAGGTGGAAATTTCCGTCCGCAACGACGTTTTGGAGATAAGCGGCCATACGGAAGAAAAGAAAGAAGAGAAAGGCAAAGATTATTGGCGGAAGGAAATAAGAACGGGTTCTTTTGATCGAGTGGTCAGACTGCCCGTTGCCGTTAAAGAAGACAAAGTAGAAGCGTCTTATGAAAAGGGCGTGCTGAAAATCGTGATGCCAAAAGCCGAAGAAAAAGCGGAAAAGAAAGTAAGGATTAAAATCAGAGAAAGCAAGAAGTAGCTGATGTCAAACAGTAAACAAAAAAACAACCCCGTTAAGCGGAGTTGTTTTTTTGTTTTATTATCTTATCTCGTAAGTCAGGACAACGTTGACGGTAATTTCCTGCGAGCCTGGTTCTATTTGCGGAGGATTTGAATCAGTGTCTCCGCCCATGCCGAAAGCCGCTTTCTCAAAGCCAAATCTGGGAATGAATCCACCCTCGCTGATGGAAAGAAGCCGCCCGAGTTTGAAGTTTCCGGCTTCGGCCATGCTTTCCGCTTTGGCAATGGCTTTAGCGATGGCGCCGCCGCGGGCCTGATTTTCCAGAACTGCCGGATCGTCTATGGTAAAGGAAAGCTGGGAAACGGAATTGACTCCGCTTTGGATAATTCCTGAAAGAATTTCGCTTGTCTTCTCAAAATTTCTTACTTTGACGGAAACGCTCTGTGTCACCGTGTATCCGACGATTTCCGGCGGAGGACACGGTTCGGCTGTCTTGTTGTTCCTGCCGTTGGGGCAGGTAAAGAACTGATATCTCGGCTCCACGTTGTAAACGGCGGTCTTGATGTCCTTATCTTCCACGCCGCTGGCTTTGGCCACGCCGATGGCCCGGTTGGTTTTCTCCGAGTTTTCTTTTTGCAAAGTCGCGATGTCTTTGCCTCCCTGCGATATCACGCTAAAGGAAAACTGGGCCACGTCCGGAACGGCCGTCGCCTTGTCTTCGGCGGAAACGGAGAAGCTGCGGTAAGAAGAAGGCTGTATGGATTTGGAATATATGTTGGCGAAGACGAGGGTGGAAACGGCCGCTATGACCATGGCCACTATCGCGCTGATGCCCAAATAGTTTTTTATTTTTTTGTCCATTTATTTTTCGCGCCTTGGCGTCTGCCTGACGACAACAAGGCTTATTGATAATTATCGCCTTTTATTCTGCTTTCACCACGCCCTTATTATATGTTTTTAAATGGGACTTGGCAACCGTGCGATGTTGTGCTATACTGGTTTTTGTCTGTCGGTGTTCGTTATTTCCGCCTCGAGCGGACAAGTTCGCGACAAAGGTCTTACCGCAGATTTTTATAAGTATAGTATAAATGCAATCAAGTGAGTACTAAATTGTACGTGGGAGGCCTTCCTTACGCGACCACCGACCAGGAACTCAAAGATTATTTCGCCGGAGCCGGAAACGTCGTTTCCGCCAGCGTTATAATGGACAAAATGACCAACAGGTCAAGAGGATTCGGATTCGTGGAAATGGCTACGGCCGAAGAGGCCAACAAGGCCATTGAATTGTTCAACGAGAAGGATTTCGGCGGCAGAACGTTGATAGTCAACATCGCCAAGCCGAAGGAAGAGGGAAGCGCCAGACCGAGAAGGTCATTTGGCGACAGAGGCGGCAGAGGATACAGATCCGACAACGCTTACTAATCTCCTCAAAATAAAACCCAGCCATATTCGTGGCTGGGTTTTATTTACGAGATTTAAACTTGGAAGCGAGACTTCCAATCGGAAGTCTCGCTTCCAAGTTTCTTCCAAGTTTAATGCCCGCTTTCTTCAAGGTTGCCCATTTCCCCGTCAAAAATTTCTTTGTTTGCTTCGCCCGACGCTTCCATCACGCCCCAGGCGCCTTTGTCCAATCTGGCCAAAGCGTGGTCAACCAGGATGTATTTGCCCGGATAATCAAGTTTGAACTCGGCAATAGTTGCGCCTCCGGCGGGAACGGCCGTAGTCTGCACGTTGGCGAACGGTTCTGAACCGACGGCTCCTTCCGGATAAACTTTATCAAAAATTTCGCCGATTAAATGAAAAGAGGAGATGAGGTTGACGCCGCCGTTGCCGACAAAAAATCTTATTTTCTCGCCGACGTTGGCTTTGATGTTGCCGTTGATTGATTTCGTTTTGCCGTTAAAAACTATGTATTCCGGATGGTTGTCCACCATCTTTCCGGCGTCAAAAACCTGCAATCCTTTTTTACCGAGCCGTCCGGCGCTGTAAAACTCGCCCTGCATTACGTAGAATTCCTTGTCCACCGGAGGCAAGCCTTCTTTCGGTTCCACCAAAATCATCCCATACATTCCGTGCGCCATGTGGGTGCCGACGTTGGGGTAAGCGCAGTGGTAAACGTAAAGTCCGGGATTCAGCGCTTTGAATCTGAACGTTTTAGATTCGCCCGGGGCGACCATAGTGACCGTTGCTCCGCCGCCCGGCCCGTTGACGGCGTGCAGGTCGATGCTGTGGTGATGAAGGCTGGAGGGGTTGTTCTTTAAAGTCAAAGCCACGGTGTCGCCTTCGCGGACGCGGACAAACGGCCCGGGCACCTGCCCGCCGAAAGTCCAGTAATTGAAATACACTCCCGGCGCTATTTCTGCGATGACTTCTTTGGTTTCAATTTCCACTTTGACTTCCGTTGGTTCTTTTCTGTTTATCGGCGGCGGGATGTCGGCCGGGTCGCGGGCGATATCCACCCGCTCAAAATTATTTATATTTTTAAGAAAGGTAAAGACGCTTTTAATCGGCAACTCGGGGCCGCCGGCCGGGCCGAAAGTTTTAAGCATCAGGGGAAATTTAAGCTGGCGGGGCGCTTCTTGCGTGGAGAAGAACAGGAGGAAAACCCCGACAAGCACCACAATATAACCGGCGGGAAACGGAAAGCAATATTATCGTCAGCAAGGCGATGGCCGCCACGACTAAAATGAAGAATCCTATCGTCTGAAGCAGGGAATATATTAGCAGGTAGAACATTTGTTTTTTTCTTATTGGCTTGGCGCTACTGCATCATTGAGGAAAATTTCTGCGCCAATGTTGCTTGGATTTTGCCCACCGCGTCGTTGAAGCAGGCGCGCAAATCTTTCTCCAGTCCGGAGCCTTGTTTGGCCTCCGGTGAAACGGAAAGGTCTTCCACGTTGAAGCTGCCGTTTATTGTTATTTTAACCCCGTTTCTCTCAGCCGTGACCGTCTCCGCCTGGATGGCGTTCTTCATTTTCCGCAATTCATTGAGTTGTTTTAGTTTGTCGAACATATGTTTATTATACTAAGTTTTAATAAAAGTAAAAGCGAACAAAAGCGCAAAAAACTTGTCGCGAGGAATTAACATCATTTGCTCGGCTCGCATAATTTTCTGCTGAAAATTTGCTCTTCTCGCGCCGTCGCGCTGCGAAAGGCGTCGCAAACGATATTAATTCCCCGCGACATGAGCTAGTATCCCGCAAATTCTTCCGACACCATATCTTTTTTCTTAACCCCGTTTTCTTCCAGAAGTTTCATCAAATTTAAATCGCCTACATATTTTCTTATCATTTCCACGTTTATAAATCCGGTTTCTCCCTGCCATTTTTGCGCCGACTTTTCCAGATCTGTCATGGTGGCGACAAGTTTAAAGGCTGGATTTTCTTTTTCCAGATTTTGTAATTCTCTAAGAAAAGCCGTGTCCTCCGGCCGCTTGTTGGAGTAAAACAAAAACAATTTATGGGGCAGTCTTTCCTTGACGGCGTTTTTTAGAATACTGGAAACCGGCGTGATGCCAATGCCGCCAATGAGGAAAACGGCCGGTCGGGAGGCGTCTTTATGGAGGTAAAAAAATCCGTGCGGACCGTTTATTATTATTTCCGAACCAATGGGCAGATTTTTGAGCACCCGCTTAAACGCCGTGTCTCTCATGCGGGTGGCTATCATTATATTGTTTTCATACGGCGCGCTGGCGATGGAGAAAAAGCGGTTGTTGCCCTCGCTGTCCGTCTCCGCCGGTTTGATATGGCTGAATTCCAGATACTGCCCGGCGATAAACTTGAACTTCTCCGGCTTTTCAAAATAAAAAGACATCGTTCCCTCCGCCACTTCCTCTTTTTTGATGAGCTTGGTTTTGTAAGTCGCCATACATCAGTTAGTATAGCATTTTATTTATCCCGCTTCGCGTTTTTGCGTTCGCTTTCTTTGAGATACTGCTTGCGCAGGCGGATGTTTTTGGGCGTGATTTCCAGATATTCGTCTTCGTTCATTATCTCCAGTCCGCGTTCCAGAGAAACTTCCAGCGGTGGAGCGAGAATTATTTTCTCGTCGGCTTGGCCGCCCATGCGCACGTTGGTGAGCTGCTTGCCTTTGACCGGATTGACGGCCAACTCGTCGCCTTTGGAGGTGTTGCCAACTATCATACCTTCATATACTTCCGTCCCCGGGCCGACGTAAAGAATGCCTCTCTGCTGGAGATTGTCCAAAGCAAAAGCGGCGACCTTGCCCGAGGCCATGGAGGTCATGGATCCGACGTCTCTTTTTCTTATCTCTCCGGCGTGGGGTTTAAATCCGACGAACCGGCTGCACATAATGCCTTCGCCGCGGGTGTCTATCATAAACTGGTTGCGATAGCCCAAGAGCCCGCGCGTCGGCGCGTCAAAGACGAGGCGCATCAGGCCGTGCTCTTGCTTCATGTTGGAAAGGATGCCTTTTCTTTTGCCCATCGTCTCTATCACCTGGCCGGACATTGTTTCCGGCAAATCTATGGTGACTTCTTCGTAGGGTTCCAATTTTTCGCCATTTTCTTCTTTAATGATGACTTGCGGCTGGGAAACCTGCAGTTCAAATCCTTCGCGGCGCATATTCTCCAGCAAGACGGCGATGTGCAGTTCGCCCCGTCCGTAAACTTTGAAGAAATCTCCGGAAGAAAAATCAACCCGAAGGCCGACGTTTATCTCCAGCTCTTTTTCCAGCCGTTCTCTTATCTGCCTGGAGGTGACGAATTTGCCGTCGCGTCCGGCCAGCGGCGAATCGTTGACCAGAAAATTAAGTGATATGGTCGGCTCGTCCACGTTGATGGCCGGAAGCGGTTGCAGTTCGGCCGATTCGCAAATAGTTTCTCCGATGTAAATGTCCGGCAGGCCGGCCATCATTACGATGTCTCCGGCTTCGGCTTGAGCGGCCTCTTTTCTTTGCGTACCTTCAAAGGTGAAAATTTTGGTGATTTTTCCGGAACGGGTTTCGCCGGACGGCTTTTTGACGAAAACGTTGGCGCCGGTTTTTATCGTTCCGCCGTGCACCCGGCCGATGGCCATTCGGCCCAGAAAGTTGTCGTAGCCGAGGTTGAACGGCTGCATGGCAAATTGGGACGAAGCGTTGGCGTTGGCCGGTTTGACTTTGGCCAAAACGGTGTCCAGAAGGGGAGACAAATCTTTTGATTCGTCTTTAAGGTCAAGTTTGGCCACGCCCTCGCGGCCGATGGCGTAAACCACGGGGAAGTCCAGCTGCTGGTCGTTGGCGCCCAGCTCCATAAAAAGCTCCAGCACCAGCTCGTGCGTCTTGTGCGGGTCGGCGGCCGGTTTGTCTATTTTGTTGATGACCACTATCGGCTTCAAGCCAAGTTCCAGGGATTTCTTGAGAACAAATCTGGTTTGCGGCATCGGACCTTCCTGGGCGTCCACCACCAAAATAACCGAATCAATGGCGCGCAAAACCCGCTCCACTTCGGATCCAAAGTCGGCGTGGCCGGGCGTGTCCACGATGTTTATTTTCGTTCCTTTATATGAGATGGAAGTGTTTTTGGCGTAAATGGTAATGCCGCGCTCCTGTTCCAGAGCGTTGCTGTCCATGCTTACACCCTCGGCGCCTACGCCGGACTGCTTCATAATAGCGTCGGTCAGCGTCGTTTTGCCGTGGTCAACGTGGGCGATAATGGCTATATTTCTGATTTCCATAAAATATACCCTGACTCCGCAGGGTTATGAAACAATTCTAATAAAAATTTAAGTGTTTGTAAAGAGGCCCTTGTTATTTTTCTATCGTCGTCCAGATGTCCAAAATTCGGGCCAGCGATTCGGCTTTGCCCAGCCGGACGAAAGTGGGGATACCCAGCAGGCAGTTGTCTTTAAGCAAAATGGCCGCGCCGCCGGAATTGCCCTGCTCAACTTTGGCCGAAGTGATGAAATATTTTCCGTCAAATCCGGAGATGATGCCTTCGGTGGCGGTGGCGCCGTCTTTGGAGCCGGTTACCGGGTAGCCGAGCACCACAATCTCATCGCCCAAAGCGGGCTTGGCGGGGCAGAAAGAGGGGAATTGGGAAGTGATGCTTCTTAGGCGGCTGTCCGGATTATTTATGTAAACATAGCCTAGATCGTAGCCCTTGGAGGAAACTCTGATGTCTCCGGAAGAAACGGTCACGGCGCTCTTGTCGGAAAAGGACGCCGAGCAGGAGGTGGCGCCGAAACTGTTGTCGTCGGTCACCACGTGCTTATTGGTAAGAATGGATATGGGCGCGTCGTCAAACTTGATGGCGATGCCAGAGCCGCTGGTCTGGTAATAAAGGCGGCCGGTGTCGGAGTAGCGGAAATCGCACCGGACGATGGATATAATCGGCTGCCATTGGGAGATTATGGAAGCAAGATCGTAAGAAGTATTTTTGGAAACTTTTTCTTCCAGCGCGGAAATTTTGCGGTTGGTTGATTCTTCTCTGGCCTGGAGCTGCTGCTGGGCTGTCAGCGTCCGCGTTTCCGCCTGGGTTATTTTTTCTTCCAGTTTTCTGGCGGCCTCCTCTCTTTTTCTGGCTTCTTCGGCGAGGTTTCTTCTTATACCTTCGGTGTTGCTGACGGATTCTTTTCTTATGTTTTCCAGCTCTTTTATCAGGTTGTTTATTGTTTGAGATTGCAGAGCCAGCGCGTTTTGGGCATCTTCTACCTCGGTTTTAAGCAGCGCTTTTTCAAGCTCGTAATTCCGGAAAAAATTTAAGGCTAAATATCCGCTTTCGGCTAAAATAGCCAGAAAGGAAACAACAAGCAGAATGTATTGCTTCCTTGAAATTTTGCTTAACATTTCGTTAAGATGTTATCATTATTGAAATATCGAGGCAATGTTTAATTAGAGTGTTTTTGTGTTAAACTTAATTAAACATTAATAGACTGTTTATCAGTTTAACTTATGTTTAAAAAATTTTTTAAAAAATCAATTTTGGGCGGAATATTGCCATTGTTTATGTTGTTAATTTTTTTGGTTTCCAGTTTTTGGTTTAAAGCGGGTAATGTGGACGCGGCGCCAAATTATCCCGCTTCCTCAATGGAAACAATAAAGGCAGGTTTTGTTCCTGGCGATTTATTTTATTTCTTTGACAATTATTCAGAAAAGATAAATCTATTATTTACTTTCAGCAAATCAAAAAGGTTTATCAAAAAAATAAATTACGGCGAAGAAAGGTTGGCCGAAATGGAAAAGCTAATTACCGCAGACAAGCTCCAGCGCCTGGAATTATTGGTCGGAAAATACCAAAAACTGGCTGAATTTGTCGCCGGTTACATAAAAAACACTAAAAACGAAAAAGAAGCGGCGGAAATAAAAAAAGCTCTTCTGGAAAAATTAGTAATTCACCGCCAGATTATAAACAAAATACTGGCTGCTCTTCCCGAAGAACAAAAGGGGAATTTCACGAAGATAGTAGCCATGTTTCTTGAAGCGATTAAAGAGGGCACGCCCGCACCTTCCGCCGTGGCCGTTGATTACCTTAGCGAAGCCGAATTTCCGGAAGTGTTAAGAGCCGGAATGGATGTTTCCCAATGGGGTCCGACTTATCTCCAGCCTTATTACAGAAACAAATTCCACGCGGAGAATAATCCTGGGTTGTACAGAACAGGTTTGGTTTTAAGGTCTTATGTTTCCGAAGAAGCGGAAAATTTTGATGATTATTTTTTGAAACTTAAAAATATTGACGAGACAATCCTTTCTTATAAAAAGGCTGGCGCCGACGTGATTTTTACCATATACGGCATGCCTAAGTTTTTAAGCAGCAAATGCGAGAAAAACGGTAGCAATTATGAATGTTCTGAAAACTGGGGCATTGCTCCTCCGCGCGATTATAATGAATGGGCGAATTTGGTTGAAGGCGTAGTCAGACATTACAAAAATGAATTGGGAATTGACTTGCTTTACGAAGTTTGGAACGAGGCCGACCAAAACTATGTTTTTAAAAACGACGACTTCTGGACGGCGACGGAAGAAGAGTATTTGCGTTTGTACAAATACAGCTTTAACGGAGCCGTTAAAGCCGATCCTCAGGTTAAGATAGGCGGGCCGGGCTCGTCGGTGTGGAATCACGATGTCGTTAAAGATTTTCTGAAATACGCCGACAAAGAAGATTTGAGGGTGAGTTTTGTGACGTGGCATATGTACGTCGGCTGGAATGATTTTCGCGGAAGTAAAAACGAGATTATTGAAATAAGCCAGTCGCTTAAAGATTGGCTTGATGAAAGCGGTTTTGACCAAAACACGCCCTTGATACTGGATGAGTTCAATTACGACCCCGGTCTGCAAAAGCCGCTGGAACACGAGACGGAGTTTACCGCTTCTTATTATGTTTATGCCTTGGAAAATATGATTGGCAGCATTGACCGCCAGACCTTTTTCCATTTCAACGACTTCCAGAATAGCGAATTATTCGCCGGGGACCCTGGAGCCATAAGCCGCGACGGAGTGATAAAGCCGGTTTATAACGCGATGAGAATGATGTCCTTGCTTGGCGGAAAAGCTGAAAATCAAACACCGTTTCTCCTGAACGCGGCGAAAAGCGATGATTCGATAAGCGCGCTGGCTTCAAAAACAAGAGATGGCGAGAAGGTTCGGGTTTTGCTGTCCTATTTCGTTCCGGAGATAAACAAGGCGAAGTTTTACGAACTGTTCGGCTCTACGGAAAACAAAAAAGAAGTTTCGCTGGAAATTGAGAACATTCCTTTTTCCGGAAGCGCCAGAATGACCGCGCATGTCATAGACAAAGATAATTCCAACGCCTGCCGCTATAACAAAAAGACAGAACCGGCTAAGGGCAACGCCGAATGTGGATTAAGCGGGGAAATAGAATTGGCCGTCCGGAAGGCGAATCAGGATTCTCAGGCAGCCGCCTTGGCTGAAGTCAGAAATTATTTAAGAAATTTTTACGCGGAAAATCAGATAAATACTATTGAAAAAGCGGCGCGGTTGTGCGCCGGCCAGGCTGACAAAAAATCTTGCCTTAAAGACCAGATAAAAAGATTATGCGCTCCGGCCGGCCTGAATTGCGCCGACGTCGGAGATAAAGTAATTTCGGATGTCGTTGGTATATATAGCAAAACTCGAGACTCTCTTTTCTACTACGGCAACCGTTCCGGTTTTTCCGTTGGCGCCAGGCCGGAAATATCGGAATTTATAAATAAAATAAACAACAACCCCCGTGTTTCTTTGGAGGGTTCAAAAAGAGAAACAAAAATAGAAGTAAGCAAAGACGGAACGTTTAAAACAACTCTGGAAATGAGTCCTTACAGCGTGATTTTATTAGAGCTGGGGAAATAACAACGATTCTATAATAAAATGTCCGGCGCTAAAGATAAAAATATTTACGTAAAGAAGATAGAAAAAATAAGAGATTATAACGTGTGGTTGGTGGACGGGCAGTACGTGAGGAAAGTTATAAACGAAAATTTTGTCGAGTACGATCATCATTATAACCACAGTTTTGTTCCGAAGCGCGAGTTGTGGATTGACGAGGAAACCAATCCGGAGGAAAGAAAATTTTTCATAAACCATATGTTTGTGGAAATGGGCTTGATAAAAGTCGGGGAAGGTTATGACGAAGCCGTGAAGAAAGCCGACTTTTTTGAGAAAAAAGAAAGAGAGGCGGAGAATAATAAAAACCACTTCAGAGCGCCCAAAAACAGGAAGGAATTACTGGAAACAGTGAGAAAGAAAATTTTAGAAGAGAGCGGGGAAAAAATTAAAATCTGGCTTGTTGACGGTAAACTGGTTAGGGATTTTTTTCTGGTTGAATACGCGGAGGGCGGTCATGACAAAGTTTATTCTTTTATTCCTAAAAACGAGATTTGGATAGACGAGGTGCTTTCGCCGGAAGAAAGAAAGTTTATCATTCTGCATGAGTTGCGCGAAAGGTTTTTAATGTCGCTTGGCAAAAAATATTCCGAGGCGCATAAAAGCGCCACTCTGGTGGAGGATTATTATAGAGACCACGAGGACAAACTAGAAGAGAGGATTAAAGAGGAAATACAGAACAGTGATAAATAAAAAACCGATTAGGGAGATGGCAAGATTTTTATCGCGATTCTCCTTCAAAGTCCGGAACTACAATACCCCACTGCGTTGTGGCGGGATTTATCTTTAGATATACGCTTTTGCCGACAGACGGCGGTTTGGTCATCGGCTCGCCTTCTTTTCTGTCTGCGTAGTTAAAGACAACAACATATTTATGGCGAGGATTCGGGCTAATCGTTGTGCTCTGTGGCGCGATACGATCTCCGAGCAGATATCCATCGGAGCCGATATACCCTTGGGCAGTATTTAGAGCGGCCACGGCATAGTAGAACGTGCCGGAGCCTCCTCTGTCTTGCGTGAGAATAAACGCGATGTCTTCTAGTCCATCGCCGTCAAGATCCGTTTTTAGTTCGTTGCCGAAGTGGCGAGTCGTGATTTTAGACGCGGAGCCCGGAATTGCTTCCGTAATAGCGATACCATCACGAAGTTGGATGGTTTTCCCGTCAATGACATAACTAGCGTTTTTATAATCTAACGCGTTAGATTGCTCTTCTTTTTCGGCAGGGCGAGGATTAATAAGAAAATAACCACCGATGACAACGGCGATAATAATAATAATTCCAATAATTAGTTTATTCATATAAAAATTGTAGCATGACTAATCGTGGCATAACAACATTTTGGTTATAGACGGAGATGGGCGGAATCAATTTTCTTATGGAAAATTCCGCGGACTGACATTTAGTCAGTCCGTTCGATTCCGTTTCATCGTGCTCATAAATAAAAATGGCCCTAGGCAAGCTGGAGCATTTTATTTATGGAGATGGGCGGAATCGAACCGCCGTGCAAAAAGCTGTTTTAAATCAGTTCTACAAGCTTAGGTTGTTTGTTCGTTTCGGAAACGGGGTATTAAACAATCAAAATCTCCGAATCCAGAGCCTCTAATTTTTCGGAAAATTTTTGAGGCGGAAATTTTCCTATCCCGATAAATGACATTCCGTCCGGCTTATCGGAAGTGGGCCGGGGGAACGCCGGGTTAAGCGTAAGCTAACGCCGGTTGGCTAAATAAGTTTTTGACGCTTAATTAGATTTCTGAAAGTTTTACGAGTTTTTAGAACACTCGGCTTGCGTGATTTAAACGTACTCTTTGTCCAGGCCGATCATCCCCTACGAAAACATAATACTATAAAATAAGACTGATTGTCAAATTTTTTGATATTATAAATAAAATAGCCCGACAATAAATATTGTCGGGCTAGGGTAGATCAGAAGATAAGTCACAAGCAATCTTTAACTTGACCTCTCTATAACCCTGGTAATTTAACCCCATAAATGAAGTGTTACTAGACTCATTTTGTTATCCGCAAGGTGAGTTGCCCGATTGGCTCCAAATCTTTCTCAAACCCCACCGTTAGCTTATAGTTTATTTTTTTATAGTCAATAGATTTGCATTTTCACAGGTAAATTTTTATTATCTTGACGTCTGACAAAAAGTAATTATTATTAGGACTTACGCAAAATGCACTTTTTAGCAAAAACTTAGCAACTAATGGCTTAAAATCATTATTCAGCACATGGATTTTGCTTAATTCTGCCAAAGTGCGTAAGTCCTATTATTGATAACAGAGTTGTCGATTATAAAAAACTTTTAAGTATGGGTGTTAAGAAAATCGAATTCGAGAGATTGCGAGAAAAGGGAATAGACGTTAAATTAGCTACTGACTTAATAGTAGGAGCAGTTGATAATCAATACGATACTGCTGTTATTGTTAGTTCTGATTCGGATTTGATACCAGCGATTGACTGGGTCCGCCACAGAAATAAAGAGAAAATTGAATATGTTGGTTTTTCCATTACAGACGATAATAATCTAGATAATTCTACAACCCCATTATTGTCTTTAATTAAGAAAACTGACACTCAAAGAATTCTCGTTAAATCAGACCTAAAACCGTTTATAAAACAAGATCTTTTTAATTGAAGAAACAATTTACTCTTTCATCAATCTCCTAACATTTCTTTCCGTTTCTCTTTTTTTGATTTTTTCCCGTTTTTCAAATTTTTTCTTGCCGCGGACGAGGGCGAGCTCCAGCTTCAATTTTTTGCCCAGAGTAAAAATTTTAAGAGGGATGAGCGTCAGCCCTTTTTCTTCCGCCTTGCCCGCCAGATAGTTCAGCTCTTTTTTTGTCAGCAGAAGTTTTATTGTCCTGTTTTCTTCTCCCGCTTTGGCGGAACCGCTGGCGATGTTTTTAGGCTGATAAGGAGAAACGCTTGCTCCCACTAAAAACGCTTCGCCGCCCCGGATTATCACCCGGGAGCCGGCCAGCGAACCTTGTTTATTCCTTAAAGATTTAACTTCCCAGCCAAGCAGCTCCAAACCGGCCTGGAATTTTTCCATAATTTCATAGTCAAAATAAGCCTTCTTGTTTTCCAAAAGCGCGGACATAAACCTATTATAAGTTGATTTTGGCGATTTTAATAGTATAATCCAAACATCAAAACATGAAGCTTTTTTCCAAAAACATCATAATAATCCTGCTTATCCTGATGGTAATGGCGGGATTTTATTCTTTGCTCGTCGGCCAGTTTGCCGATAGAGAGCAGGCGCCCATTTCCCAGCTGGTGGGCGAAATTAACGCCGGCAACGTGCGGGAAATAAAAGTTGAGGGCAATAATCTGGAAGTGACCCTGAAGGACGGCAAAGTCATAGAATCCAAGAAAGAAACGGAAACGGCGCTGACGGAAACACTGGCCAACTACGGCGTTTCCAAAGAGCAGCTGTCTTTGGTAAAAATAGACATAAGTAGTCCATCCGGATTTTTGGTGTGGATGAGCACCATTCTGCCTTTGCTTCTGCCGATACTTATAATAGTGTTCTTTTTCTGGATGGCGGCCCGGCAGGTCAAAAGCGCCAATCTGCAGTCGTTTTCTTTCGGCAAGACGCAGGCGCGGGTGATAGAGCCGGACGACAAAAAAGAAAAAGTGACGTTTAAAGACGTGGCCGGAGCGCACGAAGTGAAGGAGGAGTTGAAAGAAATAGTTGAATTTTTGCGCAACCCCAAAAAATTTCTGGACATTGGCGCGCGTATTCCTAAAGGTGTTCTCTTGATGGGACCGCCCGGTAGCGGCAAGACTTTATTGGCCAGAGCGGTGGCAGGAGAAAGCAATGTCCCGTTTTTCCACGTATCCGGCTCCGAGTTCGTGGAGCTGTTTGTTGGCGTCGGGGCCAGCCGCGTCAGGGATTTGTTCCGAGTGGCCAAAAGTTCCGCTCCGGCGATAATCTTTGTGGACGAAATTGACGCGGTGGGCAGGCACCGCGGAGCGGGCTTGGGTGGCGGCCACGACGAAAGGGAACAAACCCTCAATCAGATCCTGGTGGAAATGGACGGCTTTGAGCCCCACGAAAAAGTGATTGTGATGGCGGCCACCAATCGGCCAGACGTGCTGGATCCGGCGTTGTTGCGGCCGGGCAGATTTGACCGGCGCGTTGTTCTTGATTTGCCGGACATTAAGGAAAGAAAGGAAATATTGGCGATTCATTCCCGAAACAAACCCTTCGCCGAGGACGTGAATCTGGAACTGGTGGCGGAGAGAACGCCCGGCTTCTCCGGCGCTGATTTGCAAAACCTGATGAATGAGGCGGCGATTCTGGCCGCCCGCGAAGAAAGGAAGAAAATCGGCCAGTTTGACCTCATCCGTTCCATAGAAAAAGTTCTGCTCGGACCGGAAAGAAAAAGCCATCTCCTGACCGGAGAGGAAAAGAAAATCGCTTCTTACCACGAAGCCGGCCACGCCTTGGTTTCGTCGGTGCTCAAGCACGCCGACCCGGTGCATAAAGTTTCCGTCGTGTCCCGCGGCAGAGCGGCCGGTTACACTCTTAAACTGCCTTTGGAGGAAAAGCATCTTTACTCCAAGGCCCATTTTACGGACGAGATAGCGGTGGCGCTGGGCGGATACTCGGCGGAAAAAATGATATTTGACGACCTGACGACCGGCGCGGCCGACGACTTGCGACACGCCACGGAAATCGCGAGAGCCTTGGTGATGCGCTACGGCATGTCGGACAAAATCGGGCCGGTGGCTTGGGGCGGCCGAAGCGAACCGGTGTTTTTGGGCAAGGAATTTGTCACGGAAAAAAATTATTCCGAAGATGTGGCTAAAGAAATTGACGCGGAAATAACGAAGATAATTAGCGAATCTCACAAAGAGGCCAAAGAAGTCTTGTCCAAACACAAAGCTGTTTTGGAAGAAATCGCCAGCACTCTTATAGAAAAAGAGACCATTGAAAGCGACGAGTTTAATGCTATAATCTCAAAGCACGGAATCAGGCCGAAGAAAGAAACTCTGGAAAACACCCACGCGGAGATAGGATAAATCCACACAAGCACGGAGCTTATAAAGTCTAGCGAAAATTCAAGTGATGTGTGGTGCGCGCGCATAGCTCAGTTGGTAGAGCGCCAAGCTTATACCTTGGTGGTCCTAGGTTCGAGTCCTAGTGCGCGCACCACATAATCATTTGATTTGAGCGACGACTTTATATCTTATATACCTCTGGGGTCCTAGGCCTGTCCCGTGAGTTTGCAAAGCCAATTCTACGGGATTCGAGTCCTGGTGCGCCCATTTATTTATCTCAAAAATAAAAACCCCAACGAACGAATTGGAGTTTTGTTTAAAAATTTGGCAAGAATAAGCCAAGTAAAGAAACAAGGAGAAAAGAACCTTGCGCGGCTTGTTGATGCCGCGGCGGTGAATTGGTTTTGCGGTATTAGTATATTCACCAGCGCTTATTCTTGCCGGGCAAGCGAGTCGGGTTATGAACCCTTCGCCTGCCGATTATTTTGAGCGAACGGCACAACGACAGATATGTTTTGAATTCTGACGCTGCGCTGACCAGGCGTCAGGGAGGAGATGTTGCGCCGTCCGCTTATTTTAAGGTATTTTTTACCTTATACCATTTTAGGTAAGTATTTGTCAATGCCCAATGAAAAAATCAAGGTTAAACCTTAAAAAGCATCTCAAGGTTTAACCTTGATTTTAAACTTAACCATCAGATACAAAATCCCGCTATCGCAGAAATCTGTAACCGAGTCCAACTAAGAATTATTCAAAATGGATTTTTTTGCCGTTTTTGAGCCGTTCGGCGATTAACGGATATTTTTTAAATTCCGGGTCGTCTTTGATTATTTTTTGCGATTCTTCCCGGGCCGCTTCCACCATTTTGATATTTCTTAAAGCTTCCATACCGACATCGGATATGCCCCATTGTTTGCCACCGCCGAGCTCGCCGGCCCCGCGCAACTGCAAATCGTACTCGGCCAGTTCAAAGCCATTTTTGCCTTCAACAAAAGCCTTCAGTCTTTCCATTGTCTTCTGCGATTTTGATTCCGCGAAAACATAGCAATAAGATTGGTGCTCGCCCCGTCCGACCCGACCCCTTAGCTGATGAAGCTGGGAGAGGCCGAACCTTTCCGCCCCTTCTATTAAAATTATGGTGGCGTTGGGGATGTCTATGCCGACTTCCACCACGGAGGTGGCGACCAGAATATTCGTCTTTCCTTTTTTAAAATCGCTCAGCGCTTCTTCTTTTTCTTTCGGCAACATTTTGCCGTGCAGCATCCCGACCTCAAATTCCGGGAAAATTTCTTTCTTCAGTCTTTTGGCCTCCTCTTTTACCGCTTTAACGTTAAGCGCGTTTATTTTTTCTTCGTCTGGCTCGTCTATTCTTGGGCAGATAACGAACGCTTGCCGTCCGGCGGAAATTTCTTTCCTTATTTCTTCGTAAGCCGAATCTCTGCCACTAGGCGAAATCGCGCGAGTAATTATCTTTTTGCGCCCCTGCGGCAGCTCGTCCAGCAAAGACAAATCAAGGTCGCCGTAGGCGGTCAAAGCCAGGGTGCGGGGAATGGGCGTGGCGGTCATGGAGAGAAGATGGGGAATTTTGTCCGATTTTTGGGAGGCCAGAAGCGCTCTTTGGCCGGTGCCGAAGCGGTGCTGCTCGTCTATTATCGCCAGCGCCAGGTTTTTAAACCTCACGCTTTCCTGAATCAGCGAGTGAGTGCCTATCAGTATCGGTATTTCTCCGTTTTCCACCCATTTAAGCAGCTGGCTTTTTGATATCGGCGTCGGTTGGCCGACGTTTACCTTGGAGGGGAATTTTTTGCAGCCGGAGGATGTGATAAGTCCGATTTTTGCCGGCCGCCGGAGTTGGGAAAAATAGCCGATGAAAGATTTGAAGTGCTGTTCGGCCAGAATTTCTGTCGGGGCCATATAGGCCGTTTGCAGGCCGCTGTTTAAAACCATAAAACTGGCGGCCACTGCCACGGCCGTTTTGCCCGAACCGACGTCGCCCTCCAAAAGACGCGACATCGGATGATTTTTTTGGAAGTCTTCCGCTATCGCCCGGATGGAATTTTCCTGCGAGTTTGTGAGCTGGAAAGGAAAAAGAGAAAACAAATTTTCCAGTTCTTCCGGCGCGCATTTGACGGCGTAAGAGTGTTTCTTCTCAACTTCGGCGCGTTGTTTAAGTCTGGCGAGTTGGATGAAAAATATTTCTTCAAAAGCGAATCTTTTGCGGGCGGCTTGGGCGTCGCTTTCTTTCTGCGGTTTGTGAATGTAGATAAGAGAAGAGGCGAGAGAGGGCAGATGATATTTGGCTAGAACTTTTTCCGGCAGTGGGTCTTGCAGCTCCGTCAGGCCGACTTTTTTAAGAATACGGTCAACGGCGAAGCGCAGCCATCGTGAAGTGATGCCGACAGTTTCCGGATAAATCGGCAGAATCATTGAACCTTCGCCCAACGCTTCGTAAGAACTTATTTTCTCAAAAGACGGGTTGCTGACGTAAAAGCCGGATTTGCCGATGGAAATTTTTCCGGTAAGCGCCACCTTGTCGCCGATTTTAAGCATTTTGGCCACGTAGGGCTGGCGAAACCAGACGGCATTCAACAGGCCGGTGTTGTCGCCCACGGTTATTTCCGATATGGCCATTTTTTTGCGCCAGGTTTTGGAAGTTTCCGCTTCCAGCACTTCGCCGAAGACGGTGGTTTTGTCGCCCTCCGCCAAATCAATGATATTTTTCCTTTCCGAAAAATGTTCGTAGCGGGAAGGGAAGTAAAAAAGCAAATCGCGCGAGGTCTTAAGCCCGAGTTTGGCCAGGCCGTCTTTTTGCCTTTCCGTCAGGCGGAAATTTTCTTCAAAGGGGGAGTTTAAAGTCATGGTTGATTATGGTTTTGGCAAGTGGCAAGGCGAGACCTTGACATGACTTATGTCAAGGTCTCGCCTTGCCACTTTTAAAAGAAGCGTAAATTCCGGCCGTCAGCCAGAACAGCCCCAAAAGATAACCGCCCAGCACGTCGCTCAAATAATGCACGCCAAGATAAACGCGGCTGAAGCCGATAAACAACACCAAAACAAGGCCGAATAATATTTTAAAAAAGCGGAACCGCGGGCTTTTAAATCTTTCCCACAAAAAATAAATTATCAGACCATAAAAAGCTACGGAAAGAACGGCATGAAGACTGGGGAAAGAAAATGAAGTTTCGTCAATAATGCCGTCAATTGGCCGTGGGCGTTGAATAGCGTATTTTAAAATAAAGACGGAGCCGATACTTAAAAATGTTATCAAGGCCAGAGTGAGGGCATAAACCTTTTTCCCTTTGGTAATCAAAACTAAAGCGACGATTATGGCTACCGCCAGAACAATAGACCACTCGCCTAAGTAAGTGACAGTCTTGAAAAACGAAGTCAAAAAAACGCTCCGTATTGATTCGGCGTAACCGGCCGCCCAGAGGTCAATATTTTGTATCAGCGCCATCCAATTATTATACAGCAAAAGGGGACTTTTAAAATGAAAAAACAAAGCCCCGACCTCTGGCGGGGCTGTTTAAGGAGATAAAATATAAAAAATTAAATAGCTAGCTCAACGAAGCATTGTTTCGTACTCATTTATCTGCGTCGCTTCCATGTTTTTTTCCTGGGTGAAACAGAGATCAGTGGGCGATTTGCTTCTTTTTAGCCACACGCAACCGGCATGGGTGGCACAGAATAATCCGGTGTGTGTGCAATATATTGCAGCAACTGAAATAATTTCTTGCGTTCTTTTGGTCCCCCTCTTTCTCTTTGCCACGACGACTGTACTCATATAATAATTCTCCTTATAAAATAAATATTTATATTTATATAACCGGCATTCCGGCTTTTTATTTAAAAGAAAACGTTTCTAGTTATCTACTGTACCACACTGAACGCAATCCTGCAATAGCGCCCCGCCTTTGCCGTCTTTGCCCGCGTTTTTGTCCAGTTTAAAACCAAGCGATTCCAAAGCGTCCGTGGTGCTGTTGAAAATTAAACCCTTGCTTTTCAAGCCTTGGTACCAGGGCTCTCTTTCCAGCGCCGGCAGAATAAACGGCCCCGCGCTGGTCACCATCACCTTTTTCCCTTTGGCCTCGTTGGAAGAAACTATTTCCTCCAGAGCGTCCAGCCCGTCCAAGTCTATGTGGAATAAGTTTCTGAAATTAAGGACGACCGTGTGCGCTCCGTTTATCTTGCTCAAATTGTCCAAATGCGATTGGGAATTGATGTAATTCATCTGGCCGGCCATTCTGTACACCACCACGTCTCCGGAATGTTTTTCTATTTCGTTGAATTTGAGCGTCTGGATGCGGGCGATCATTTTTTTGTCTTTGTTGATGATTATTTCGCTCTGTCCTTTGGAAAGTTGGTTGACGAAAATAAGCAGGGCGATGACCGAGCCGACCAAAATGCCGATTATCGGGTCCTGGGCGACGGTGATGCCGGCCACGGCCAGAGTGAGGCCGAAGGCGGATTTGTCGTGGGTGTAAATGTGTTTGAAGTGCTCCGCTTCCACCATGCGGAAAGCCACGTAAACCAGGATAGAAGCCACCACGGCCATGGGCAAATATTTGAAGTAAGAGAGAAACATCAGCGATATCGCGGCTATCATAATGCTGCTGATGGTGGCCGACATTTTGTGAGTCGCGCCGCTTTTCACGTTAAGCGAAGTCCGGGCCAGTGCGGCGGTGGCCGGTATGCCGCCGAAAAGTCCGGAAGCGATGTTGGCCAGACCGAGACCGAACATTTCCTTGCGGGGCTTGGATTTTGTTTTGGTCATGCCGTCGGCGATTTTGGCCGAGATGAGCGTCTCCAGAATGGCCACGACGGCGATAGCCAACGAGGCCTTTATCAAACCCATATCCGTAAAATTGCCGAAAAACGACGAGAAAGACGGCAGTTGCGCTATCTGCGAGCCGATCTCCCCGAACTTCGTGTGCAGGGTTTGGAACTGCGCTTCTATCATTCCGTTTTCGGAAAGGTAACCCAAAAATATTCCCAGCGGCGCCACGATTATCGGTCCGGGGATTTTGGGAACAAGTTTCAAAAACACGAACAGGATGCACAAAGTTATGGCGAAAAGCGCCAACGCCCAGACGTCAAACCGGCCGATGTGCCTTAATGATTCGGCCACGTTGTTGATGAACTTTTCGTGCGCCGGAAGTCCCTGCAGGCCGAGCGCGTAGTTGAGCTGGTTGAGCCCGATGATAAAGGCTACGCCCAAAGTAAACCCATGGATGACGCTGGAGGGGATAAGAATGATGTATTTTTCCAAATGCAGGGCGAAGGAGACGAGGATTATAACGCCGCTGGCCACGGCCAAGGCCGGCAGAGCGCCGACGCCGTGGGTGATGGCGAACATCGCCAAAATCCCGGACAGGGCGCCGGTCGGCCCGACAATGTTGAAGTTGCTGCCGCCGAAAAACGAAGCAATCAATCCGGCCCAGACGCCGGTAATGATGCCCATCAGCGGCGTGGCATTGGCGGCCACGGCCAAAGAAACCGAAAGCGGTATGGATACGAGGGAAACGGTGATCCCTGACTTCCAGTTTCTTTTTAAATTGGCAAAAAGAAACCCAAAACCGGCGCCGGAGTTCATAATAAACAAAAAATCATTATAATCCTGCCGGATTTTCTTGCAATACTCCGGTGTGAATTTCTTTTTTGAGTCGGAAAAATGTCGCCAATCCTATGACGAAAAGAGTGGTGGAGGTGAAAGCGGAGAACAGGCAGTAAGCGCAGAAATATTTTAGAACGAAGGCCTGCACGAAAAAGAACCACGCCGAAGCCGCGAACCCGACGGGGACGAATAAGGAGAGGAAGAAAAGAATTTTTTTATTTTTTGTCTGCAGGTAAATTATGGAAACCAGAAGGACGACAAGATAATATATCGCCCCGAGTAAAGCCACGGAAACTCCGCCGATCTCGGCGAATTTGCTCGTTGTCACCACGTCGCAGCCCTGGAACAAGCCGCAGGGTGGCAATGTGCCGGAGTAATGTTTGGAGGCAAGGTAAGAAGAGTCCAGCAGACCGAAGAAACTGACGACGGCCATCAGTATTCCCGTTTTAGAAAAAAATTTCGCGCCGCTAGCCGTTTTGCTGTAAGAGAGTTTTGAATTCATCGTAGCTTCGGGGGTTGGTTATCTTCTTCCCGTTGAGAAAGAAAGAGGGGGTGGAGTTGACGCCGGCCTTTACGCCGCTTTTGTAATCGGCGTCAACCTTGGCCTTTATTTCTTCGGAATTATAGTCAGCCGCGAACTGTTCCACATTCAAGCCGAGTTGCCGCGCGTAGCCGGTAAAAATTTCTTCGGCCTTGGCGGAATTTTCCCACGCCTTCTGGTTTTCAAAAATCAGGTCGTGCATCTCCCAGAATTTGCCCTGCTTGCCGGCGGCCTCGGCGGCGGCGGCGGAAGTTTTGGCGTTCTTGTGTTGGGGAAGCGGGAAGTGGCGGTAAACGAAAGCGACCTTGTCGCCGGAGTCGGCCACGAATTGTTTGACTATCGGATGATAGGAAGCGCAGGCGGGGCACTGGAAGTCGCTGTACTCAATTATTACATTGGTGGAACTGGCGTTGCCTTTGATTTGGTCGGTGGCGCTTAAGGCGGAAACCGTAAGGTTGGAATCGTTGTCGCCATTATTGCCTGGCTTTACTGAAGCCAGTTTTATCATGCCGAAAACCGAACCGATGACGATAACGCCCACCACCGCCCACAAAACGAAATTTTGCTTTGAATTTTGCATAAGTTTATTGGTTGAATAATTTACTTTTTCTTTTTACCCTTTTTCTTCGGGTTGTGTTTTGCGCAAGTTTTGCACATAAAAGTAGTATAACATAAAAAATATTGCAAGTTTTCGTACAGTTAGCCATATGGGGTGACATTTCTGGTAAATTGAGGTGACAAAGGTTAACCATCTTTACCAGATAACAATTTAATCACATGGCCAACAAAAAGCAGTCAGCGGCGTACGCGCCCAAAGTCAGGAGAAAGTGGTATTTTTTGGTCGAGAAATTGGGGAAAACGGTTGATGAAGTGTGCGGTTTGTATTTCATCTCTCGCAAAACATATTACAAATGGAAAAACATTGATTGCGGTTCAATAATATACGCGTCAAAGAAAGAACGTCCGGAGACAAAAATCAAGGGTGAATTGAAAATATTTATCAGTGAACAAAAGTTGAGATTGAATTACGGTCCGAAGAAAATGAGAATGTTAATTAAAAGAAAATTCAATACCGATGTTTCCGCCACCGCCATATACAAGTTTTACAAGAAAAAGAACTTAATCCGGCGTTCTCTCCTTTTTTTAAAATTGATATTTATAAGGGTGAAAATTCCACAGAATAACAATATTTATGGTACTTTGTCAACTCTATATCGTTTTCTAAAATTTTGCTAAAATGTCATCACTTATGGTAATCACTTATTACGGCGCGGCGTGCTTTAAGGTTCAATCGGGTGACTTTGTGCTGGCTTTTAATCCGCCGGCCAAAGAATCGGAATACAAATCGCCGCGTTTTGGCGCCGATGTGGTTTTTGTCAGCAAAAACGACAAGGATTACAACGGCTGGGAAAATTTGGCCAAAAAAGGCGACGAATCCGCCAAAACTCTTCTTATAGACGGCAAGGGCGAATACGAAACCAGAGGAATACATATAAAAGGTATCGGTTCCAACGGCGGGAAAATAAACACCGTCTACGCGCTATCTTTGGAAGATATCAATATCTGCCACTTGGGCGCCTTTGGCGAAAAAGATATTGACCCGAAGCTCAAAGCCGATGTCGGCGAAGTGGACATTCTTTTTCTGCCTATCGGAGGAAGCGGCGCGTTGGACCCGCAGAAAGCTGCTGGCATAGCCGCCCACATTGAGCCGAAAATTGTCATCCCGATGCATTATAAAGAAGTTCAGCTGAAGCAGTTTTTGAAAGAGTTCGGCAGCGAAGGGGTAAAACCGGCTGACAAGCTTACCATTAAAAGAAAAGATTTGGCGGACAAAAAGACGGAAGTCGTGGTTTTGGAGCCGGCGGTATAGAAATTAAAACACGAAACACGAAGCACGAAATTCGAAACAAATTCAAAATGATGGAAAATCAAAATTCAAAACTTTTAGGATTTAAATATTTGAATTTAGATATTGTTTCGAATTTCGATATTCGGATTTATTAAAGAGATGTCTTTAATTGATAAAATAGAAAATATGCAGAAAAAGCCCGACCATGTAAAACGGCGGATAGTTTTTGTCAGCCTTTTTGTTATTATGTTTATTATAGTAGCCGCCTGGGTTTCCACATTGAGGCTGACGACGGGAGAAAGCCTGAAAAAAGAAACCGCCGTATCGTCGCCGTTTGCCGTATTTAAAGAGATGGTTGAGGATGGGGTGGCGCAAATGGCTGGCGGTTTAAGCGATATGGCAGGAAGTTTGGATGAAGCGGAAACAAACGAGGCGGAAATAACGGAAACAGAAGCGACGGCAGAAGAAGAAATAAATGGAGAACAACAATAATAAAGAAACAAGAGTCGTAAAAAGAGACATCTCGCAGGAAATGCGGGAGTCTTTCATAGACTACGCCGTTTCCGTCATCGTGTCCCGCGCCTTGCCGGACGTACGCGACGGACTCAAACCGGTGCACCGGAAAATTCTTTACACCATGCATCAGGCCGGCTTGAGCCACTCGGCTAAATTTTTGAAGTCGGCGGCCATCGTCGGCGACACGCTCGGTAAATATCATCCCCACGGCGACATTCCCGTTTACGACGCCATGGCCAGAATGGCCCAGGACTTTTTGATGAGATACCCGCTGGTGGACGGCCAGGGCAACTGGGGTTCCATAGACGGCGACTCGCCAGCGGCCATGAGGTACACCGAAGCCAGAATGACTTCCGTGGCCGGCCAGATGCTTGAAGACATCCAAAAAGAAACGGTGGACTTCAAGCCTAATTACGACAACCGATTGATGGAGCCGTCAGTTCTTCCGGCCGCCGTTCCTCAACTTATAATTAACGGCTCTTTCGGCATCGCCGTGGGTATGGCGACCAGTATCCCGCCGCACAACCTCGGGGAAGTTATAGACGCCACTAACCATCTTATAGACAATCCGGAAGCTTCTTTGGACGACCTGATGCAATTCGTCAAAGGGCCGGATTTTCCGACCGGCGGTCTGATATTCAACGCCAAAGACATCCAGCAGGCTTACGCCACCGGCCGCGGCGGCGTGGTCACCCGGGGCGAAGCGGAGATAGTGGAGTCGGACAGAAGCGGTTTCCAGATAATAATCTCATCCATTCCGTATCAGGTTAACAAATCGGAAATGATAATGAAGATGGCCGACCTGGTGCGGGACAAAAAAATAGAAGGCATAAGAGACATCCGCGACGAATCCGACAGGGAAGAAAAAGTGCGAATAGTCATTGACCTGAAAACAGGCATCAATCCGCAGAATGTTTTAAACAATCTGTACAAACACACCGATTTGGAAAAGACTTTCCACTTCAACATGATCGCTTTGGTGGACGGTCTCCAGCCGCAGGTATTGCGTTTGAAGGAAATTTTGCAGCACTTCGTTAATCACCGCGAAGTAGTGGTGCGCCGCAGAACGCAGTATGACCTCAACCGGGCGTTGGACCGCGCTCATATATTGGAAGGTTTGAAGAAAGCGCTGGACCACATTGACGCGATAATCAAAACCATCCGGGCATCCAAAGACAGGGACGACGCCCAGAAGCAGTTGATGGCCAAGTTCAAATTTTCCGACAAACAAGCCAACGCCATTCTGGAGATGAAGCTGCAGTCATTGGCCAATCTGGAGCGGCAGAAAATTGAAGACGAGCTGAAGGAGAAGCAAAAACTCATCAAAGACTTGCGCTCTCTTTTGGCCGACCCGAAGAAAATAATGAAGGTCATCAGAGATGAGCTTACGGAAGTGAGAAACAAATACGCCGACGAAAGAAGGACGAAAGTCATGTCCCGCGCCGCCAAAGTGATGTCGGAGGAAGATCTTGTGGAATCAAAAGACCAGGTGATGACGCTGACCAAGGGCGGCTATGTAAAAAGGACGGACCCAGAGGCTTACCGCGCCCAAAAGAGAGGCGGCATGGGGGTGGCCGATATTGAAACAAAAGAAGAAGATTTTGTGAATATTTTTGTCACCGCAAACACCCATGACGACCTGCTTTTCTTCACCGACAAAGGCAAGGTGTACCAGATAAAAATGTACGAACTATCGGAAGGCAAGCGCGCCACCAAAGGCAAATCAATTATGAACTTTCTGGCTCTTTCCGGCGAGGAAAAAGTCACCTCGGTTTTGGTGGCGCCCAAATCGGCCAAAGAAGCCCAGAACTTCCTGGTGATGGCCACCAAAAACGGCACGGTCAAAAAAGTGGACGCTTCAAGCTTCAAGGACGTGAGGCGCAACGGCATCATCGCCATCCGGTTGGAGAAAGACGACGAGCTGAAGTTCACCCATTTTGTTTCCAAAAACGATTATGTGATTCTGGCCACGAAACTTGGTCAGTCTATAATGTTTAAGGAATCCGATATCCGGGCAATGGGGCGGGCCGCCGGAGGCGTGCGGGGCATCAAGCTGGCGGAAAAAGACGAGCTTGTCGGAGCCGACGTGGCCACGGACGGCAAGAAAGACCAGTATCTTTTGACGATGGGGCAAAACGGCTACGGCAAAAAAACCGGCATAAAAAATTACCGGCTGCAGAAAAGGGGCGGCTCGGGCATCAAGACCTTTAAGGTGACGCCCAAAACCGGACCATTGATGGTGGCAAGAATCGTCGGCCCCGAAGTGGAAGAGATGATTGCCATTTCCCAGAAAGGGCAGGTCATCAGGACTTCGCTGGCGGAAGTGCCGGTGCTGGGCAGGCAGACGCAAGGTGTTAGAATAATGAGGATGAAGCCGGACGACAGCATCGCGTCAATGACATGCTTATAAGTTAAAAGTTTGTAAAGTTGAAAGTTTATAAAGTTTGGATTATCTGAAAAATAAAAAACTTACTTTATGAACTTTATAACTTTAAAAACTTTAAACTAATTTTATGTTCCTCAATCCTTCGGAAATAATAAAAAATTTTGAGTTGAGGCGGGGGATGACGGTGGCCGATTTCGGCAGCGGCTCCGGCCATTACGTTTTGGAAACGGCCAGAAGAATCGGCAACACGGGAACGGTTTACGCGGTGGACATCCAGAAAAATCTTTTGGAGAAAATTAAAACGGAGGCGGGCAAAAACAACCTGACAAACGTGGAAATAGTCTGGGCCGATTTGGAAGGACCGGAAGGATCAAGGCTGGCCAGCGGCGCCGTTGATTTCCTCGTCATTTCCAACATTCTGTTCCAGCTTCGGGATAAAATCGGCCTGGCCAGGGAAGCGAGCCGCGTTTTGAAAAGCGGAGGCAGAGCCGCCGTCATAGACTGGAGCGAGTCCGGAACGGGTGGGCTTGGCCCGGCGCCCTCGGCGGTTGTCGCGCAAAAAGAGGCGGAAAGAATTTTCACCCAGGAAGGTTTTACGGAAGAAAGAGAATTTCCGGCCGGGAGCAATCATTACGGGCTAATATTCAGAAAACAATAAAGCGATGAAAAAAATTAGCTTTTTCCCCATAGCGGTCACGGGCGTCCTCATTTTAGGCGCGGTTCTGGCAGTGATGATCTTCGGCGGGTTCCTGCCCGGCTACAAAAATAAAAACAAGCGGGGCCCGGCCGCCAATCTGGTGATGTGGGGAACTTTGCCCCAGGAAAAAATCTGGCCGGTCGTCTCGGCGATAAACAAAGAAAACAAAGATTTTTTCAACATAAAATA
Source organism: Candidatus Paceibacter sp. (assembly GCA_013360865.1). Taxonomy (NCBI): domain Bacteria; kingdom Bacillati; phylum Minisyncoccota; class Minisyncoccia; order Minisyncoccales; family Candidatus Paceibacteraceae; genus Candidatus Paceibacter; species Candidatus Paceibacter sp. Next base: position 20,239 of record JABWAS010000003.1, on the reverse strand, counting down.
CGAGGAAAAAAATCCGGCGACCTACGAAAGCGAAACGATAGAAGCGCTGGCTTCCGGCCGCGGGCCGGACTTCTGGATTGTAAGCCAGGATATGGTTCTGGAAAACAAAGAAAGAATTTACACGGTGCCGTTCGTCAATTATCCGGAAAGGAGTTTTTTGGACAACTTCATTGACGGCGCGGAAATTTATATGGATAAAAGCGGCGGCGGCATAACGGCCGTCCCGTTTCTCGTTGACCCGATGATTCTTTACTGGAACAAAGAAATGTTTTCTTCCGCCGGCATCAGCCAGCCGCCCAAAAACTGGGACGAGTTCGCCCAATATTCCGGAATCTTTACCGAGAAAAACGAGGCCGGCAACGTGGAGGTGTCCGGCGCGGCGCTGGGAGAATTTACTAACGTTCGCAATGCGAAGGACATAATGTCTCTGCTTATGCTGCAGGCGGGCGAGCCGATAGTAAAAGCTGACTCAAGAGGTAACTTGAGAGCGGCGTTGGATGGCGGTGGAAAACAAGTGAGCCCGGCGGAAGCCTCGGTACGGTTCTTCAATGAATTTTCCAATCCATCCAAAAACAGTTATTCCTGGAACAAGGCTCTGCCCAAATCGGACGCGATGTTCGCCCGCGGATCATTGGCAATGTATTTCGGCTTTGCCGGCGAAGCGCCGGGACTTCGAGCCAAAAATCCCCATCTTGATTTTGACATTGCCGAGGTTCCGCAGCTTAAAGACGCAAGGAGTAAGCTGGATTTCGGCAGAATTTACGGACTGGCGATTCTGAAAAATTCCCCGAAAAAGCAGGCTGCTTTCTCGGCCATCGCCACTATGACCTCCGGAGCGAATTCCAAGAGGTTTTCCCAGGCCGCCGGACTGGCTTCCCCCAGAAGAGACGTTTTGGCCGAAAGGAGCTCCGACGCCTACTTTTCCCTGATAAACAAGGCGGCAGTGATGACCCGCGCCTGGATTGACCCGGACGCCCAGGCGACCTATCTGGTTTTCAAAGATATGGCGGAGTCGGCGGCCTCGGGCCGGGCCACCGTTTCCGAAGCTGTTCTGACGGCAAAGAGAAAAATTGACCAGCTGCTGAAGAAACCTTAACTAATCTAAAAAATGATAAAAAGGAAAACAAAAATTTTAAAAGCGGCGATAATCGGAACGGTTTTTATGGCGGCCAATCTCTTTTTAAGCGTTCCCGCTTTCGCCCAGGAAAAATCGGACATTATTCCCTGCGACGGCCTTGATTGCAAGATCTGCGACATATTTGAACTTGTTTCCAACGTGGTTAATTTCGCCGCGTTCACCATCGCCGCTCCGCTGGGCGCGATAATTCTTATTTATGGTGGCATAATGCTTATAACTTCCGGGGGCAACGAGAAGAAAAAGTCATCCGGCACCAACGCTGTTTGGGCCGCCGTGGTCGGTCTTTTTATAACCTTCGCGGCGTGGGTTATGGTAAACACTGTTTTGGGGGCTCTGGCGGACAAAGATTTTTCCGAATCGTGGTACGCCTTCCCCGGTTGCGAAGGCGACGATTAAAGCTAAATTACATTTAAAAACAAACTTTATATGCTAAAAAAGAAAATATTCATAATCGTAGCGGCGACATTCAATTATTTTAATTTTTTTCTGTCCGCCCGCGCCCAAAATTCCTCGGATTGCGAGTTCTACTCCGGTTCGGAAACAAGCGTTCTTTGCAACCCGCTGACTTCCAGTTCTTTCAGCGACTTAGTTAAAACAATCTCCACTTTGGCCATAGAAATAGGCATACCCATAGCGGTAGTGTTTATAATTTATTCCGGATTAAGAATGGTAATGGCCAGAGGCGACGAGAAAGCCTTAACCGACGCCAAAAAAGGTCTGCTTTGGGCGATAATAGGAACAGGTATACTGGTGGGAGCCTGGGTCATAACGGAAGTTTTGCAATCCACAGTCAAGGCGCTTTGAACTGTAGCTGTTTTTGAAATAATGGTTTATTATTATAGAACATCAAGGTTTCTCCTTGATAGCAGCTATCAAGGAGAAACCTTGATGTCAGAATTATTATTAGAAAATTTTGGTCGACCAAAAATATTTAAAAATTAATTTATGAATTTAGTTAAAAAGGTTTTAACTTTCGGACTGCTCGGTCTTCCTTTGGCGGCCGGAGCCGTTTCCAGCTTAGACGATCTTATTGATCTTACCGGCGACATATTGAACAAAATCGTTCCTTTGATAATCGCTATCGCCGTCATTATCTTGTTGATAGCTATTATCGGTTACATAAGAGCCGGAGAAGACGAAGAAAAGAGGAAGAATTACCACAATCTCATCATCTACGCCATCATCGGCTTGTTCGTGATGGTCAGTGTCTGGGGATTGGTCAATATTCTGGAAGGAACTTTTAATCTGGACAACGACTTGCCGGATATAGACGTTCTGCCACAGATATAAAATGAGCGCTGAAACCGTAAAGCTGATAAACAACGTAAAGCACCTTATCCTAAACCCGATAATCGGCTTTATGTTTGCCGTGGCTACGGTTATGTTCATTTACGGCATAACAGAGTATATTCTTGGCGCGGAAAACGAGGACGTAAGAAGCAAGGGCAAGAGACATATGATATACGGAGTGATCGGGATGTTCGTGATGATTTCCGCTTACGGCATAATCAATATTTTGTCTGATTTCTGGTGGGACATTGAATCAATTTATTAAGATTGGGCTGAATGTCTGGTTGCATCAAGGTTCCTCCTTTATAGCAACTATCAAGTAGGAACCTTGATGCCGTATTATGAGGAGAATAATAAAAAATTATCTTAAAAAATTATTAGCCGTAGTCGTTTACTTCCTGCCCGTTTTTGCTTTGGCGCAGGACAACCTCATAGATTACGACGTTGATGTAAGCACAAGATACACCGGAAGAGGAGGCGGCGGAGGTTTGTGGGATTTGCTTTACATAATTTTGGACATTTTGGATATTGTCGTTGTTTTGATTGTCGCCCTGGCCGTCGTTTATTTTCTTATCGGCATTTTAAAATACATCACTTCCGGCGGCGACGAGGATAAAAGGAAAGAGGCGGGCAAAATGATGACGTTCGGCGTCATTGGCCTGTTCGTAATGATAAGCTTCTGGGGGATAGTTAATATTTTGGTAAATACTTTTGACTTGGACGACAGCCCGCCGGACGTGCCGTATCTTTATGACAGCGTTTTGCAGGGAGGAAACGCGAGCAGTAAGGGCGGGGGGATAGATTTAGAATAAATTTCTGAATTATCGGCATAAAAAAGCGGCAGCTAGTTTTTGCTAGCTGCCGTTGTTGTTTGCTTGATGATGGATACTTCCGCATCCATCGTATCGCCCCGGCTGTTTTTTGACATCCAACCGGTGAAAATCGTTTCTCTTACGACCTTTTCTTTTTTTATCTGGTCGTAAGATTCAAATTTATTTGCGACACCGCCCTGGGGCTCTTTCAGCCACAAGACGGAATTTTTCCGGGTATCGCTATTCCAATAATACCCGGCAAAAAATTGTTCCGGAACATCCCTCTCCAGAATAATTTCTCGCTCCTTGCCGTCGCTCTTCGCGAGGTATTTTAGGGACATTTTGTTTTTGTCCCATATTATTGAGGCCACGGGCCTCTGAATTAATGGCTTTTGCCTCTCATAACTTTCTATGAGGGCGGAGGTCGCCTTAATCTCTAAAACCCATTCCACATAAACACGGGGAGGAGGAGTTTCTTTTGCGGATTCCGGATCCAATATCTTGTCGTACTTTTTCTCAATGACTTCAATTTCATCCTTAATCCCTTTCGCCTTTCCGACGCCCGAAGCGGTACTTGTTCCTTCTGTGATATCCTGCAACTCTTTAAGCAGTGGCGCAATTTCTTGCGCCTTTTGTTTTTCAACCACCTGCTTAAACAACCGCTCGCTCTGGGGCGGGATATAACTGCAAACAATCAAATATATCCCATATGCCGCTCCACCGGCGAAAATTAACCCTATTATTTTCCATGTCCCAGGGTATTTGGGCAGATACCCCTTCATGCTTATTTTGTAGCCGCTTGACTTTTGCCACAGCAAAAAAGAAATAAAAGCGATTACGCCAAAAACTATTGCCAATCCCCATATCATTTTGTCCATTTGTTATTCCTCCTTTCTATTCTTCCTCTTCTTCTTTTGGTTCTTCTGGTTCTTGCTTCTTTTTTCCTGTTTTTTTGTTTTTACCGCCTGTGCCGCCTGCGTCTACTCCGATCATGGGAGCGGCGGGTTGAGCTTGACCCAGACTTAGGAAATTGCCGCTAAAACCCTCCAACCCTTCCTTTCGAAATTGTTCTATCAGGATTTGTCCACCGAGAGGGTGTTTGCTGGCTTGTTCAAGTAGTCGTTCAAGATTTTTTGCTTTTGCTACGCCTTCCCGTTCCAGCGCGGCTCCTTCTCCTTCTGCTTCTTGTTTCCTAGCATCAGCTCTAAGTTTGGCCACTTTTTCCGCGGAAGCTGCTGTTTTTTCTTCTAAAGTTCCAGACGGTTGGTAATCTCTGTAAGCGGCATGGAATATTTTCATCCCCGTTGCTTTGAGAAAAATATTATTTTCTTCTTTAACCTTTCCGTTGAAGAAATCTTCTTTTTCCATTTCTTCAAAAGTTTTCAGCTCCTTACCCCTTAGAAGATCGCTTATTACGCCTCCAAACTTGGAACTTAGCACGGTAAACCACCTACCTTTAAGGTAAAACACCGGGATGATGGGATAAACCGCCTCAACCGTAACGTTAAAGTAGATATCAATAGGATACCTGCCCGCAAGTTCAATGTTCCTTACTATTATCGGGTAAGTGTACCTAAAATATAAAGAAGACACTTTTTCCGTCCTGTGGGACAGCCACAAGTCGCCAAAAGAAGTTTCCTCAACGCTGGCGCCTTTTTTCTTTTCTTCATCGGCTGTTGCTTTTGAGATGGCCTTATCCCAACTAAAGTCATAACGAAGAATCTTATCAAAAGGTATAAACAGCCCTACAAGCGCAAGTCCGAGAAATTTTCTAGGCGGTTTTCCTCCTTCTTCGGTTGGACAGATTTGGGGTGTTTTTATTTTTATTATTTTGCCCCCTATGTCCGCCTCTATTTCATCTTCTTTTGTCCCATACCCTTTTATATTGGGTATGATTTTTAAGAAGCTTTCTCCTCTTACCGCCAACTCAATTTCTCCTTCCTTAGGCATTGTAATTATTGTTTTGCTTTGCCCCAGCAAAAAAGCAAGGAGATAAACAAACAACAATATACCCAAAGATAAACCAAACACTGTCCAATGTTTCCAGTCCCAGTTCCAATTTGGATCAGTAAGCCGCTGCAAAATCCAGGCGACGAGATGGTACGCGTAATCCGCTATTTTTGAGAAACCCCCCATAACCAGCAGGGTAATCAAACCAATTACAGCCAAACTTGCAACCAACAGAAAAATTCTCTTCAGGTAAAACTTCCACCAAATGCTCATTTTTCTTCTCCTTTCAGAAAAAAATTCAGGAATCTTTAAATTAAGATGTTAAGGTAATACACATGTAATTATGCATAAATTAAGCAAAAAGTCAAGCCTTAAAAAATGCTTTGATTTTGCTAGAATTAAAAGCCTTATGTCTAAAATAACAAAAATTCACGCGCGGGAGATTCTGGATTCCCGAGGCAATCCGACGGTTGAGGTTGATGTTTATTTAAACAGCGGCGCCGTGGCCTGCGCGGCGGTGCCTTCAGGCGCTTCCACCGGATCCAAAGAAGCGCTGGAACTGCGCGACGGAGACAAAAAAAGATTCCTGGGCAAAGGGGTGCTCAAAGCGGTGGAAAACGTCAATAAAAAAATCGCCAAAAAACTAATCGGCAAAGATGCTGGCAATCAGAAAGAAATTGACGGGATAATGATTGATCTGGACGGCACGGCCAATAAAAACAAACTCGGCGCCAATGCCGTTCTCGGAGTTTCCATGGCGGTTTTGAAGGCCTCGGCCTACGACGCCAAAATGCCGCTTTTTGCTTATATTCAAAAAAATCTCGGAAGCGCTCCGTCAGAGGCGGACTCGCGTTATAAAAAAAATAAGGTTGCGAGAAATGAATATGTAATGCCCGTTCCGATGATGAACATCATCAACGGCGGAGCGCATGCCGACAATTCCGCCGACATCCAGGAATTTATGATAATGCCTGTCGGCGCCAAAAGTTTAAGAGAGGCTGTCCGGATGGGTTCGGAAGTTTTCCATAATCTTAAAAAAGTTTTAAAGGAAAGAAAACTAAACACCAATGTTGGAGACGAGGGCGGATTCGCGCCGACGCTTTCTTCTAACAAAGAAGCGCTGGAGGTGATAATGGCGGCCATCGACGCGGCCGGCTACAAAGCGGGCAAGGACGTGGCCATCGCCATAGACGCGGCGGTCAGCGAACTTTACGAATCAGGCAAATATTTTCTTAAAAAAGACGGGCTGGAGTTAAATTCGGAAGAAATGGTCGGCTATTATGAAAAGCTGGTTGCGCAATATCCGATCGTTTCTATTGAGGACGGATTGGCTGAAGGGGATTGGAGCGGATGGCAGCTGTTGAACAAGAAACTGGGCGGCAAAATCCAAATAGTCGGCGACGACATTTTCGTCACCAATCCGGAGATTATAGGAAAGGGAATCGCGGAAAAAGCGGCCAACTCGGTTTTGATAAAGGTTAACCAGATAGGCACGGTGAGCGAAACGGTAGAGGCGGTAAAGATGGCGCAGAAAGCCGACTGGACGACTGTCATCTCGCATCGCAGCGGGGAAACGGAGGACACTTTCATTGCCGACCTGGCCGTGGGTTTGGGGGCCGGGCAGATTAAAACCGGTTCGCTTTCCCGCACCGACCGCGTGGCCAAGTACAACCAGCTGATGAGGATTGAGGAAGCGCTCGGCAAAAAAGCGAAGTATCTTGGCGGAAAAATACTGGGCAGAAACTAGCATCATTTGCTCGGCTCGCATAATTTTCTGCTGAAAATTTGCTCTTCTCGCGCCGTCGCGCTGCGAAAGGCGTCGCAAACGATGCTAGTTTCTTTTGTTAACTTTGAGTAAAATTAAACCAATGAATCACAAAAAAGTAATTCTTTTGATTCTGGACGGGTGGGGATTGTCGGATGACAAAAAATACAACGCCATCGCCCAAGCCAAGACGCCGAACTTTAATTACCTTTGGAACAACTTTCCTCATTGCGAGCTGGAAGCGTCGGGCAAGGCTGTCGGTTTGCCAGAAGGGCAGATGGGCAACAGCGAAGTGGGGCACATGAACATCGGAGCCGGCAGAGTGGTGTATCAGGACTTAGAAAAAATAAACAAGGCGGTTGAAGAAAAAATACTGGAGAAAAATCCTCTTCTTGCCGCGGCTTTTGAGAAAGCGAAAAAATTTAATTCCACTGTTCACATAAAGGGACTTGTTTCGCCGGGCGGGGTGCATTCCCATATCAGACATCTCTACGCCTTGATTGATTTGGCCAAAAAGTCGGGAGTGCCGAGAGTTTTTATCCACGCTTTTACCGACGGGCGGGACACTCCGCCGCAAAGTGCCGAAAAATATGTGGCCGAGTTGGAGTCAGTTTGCAAAGAATCAGGCATGGCCTGCGTGGCCTCGCTCTCCGGCCGTTATTACGCTATGGACAGAGATAATAATTGGGACAGGACGCAATGCGCTTTTAACGCCATAACTAAAGGGGAAGGAGAAAAGTACGATTCCCCGGCGGAAGCCATAAGAAAGAATTATGAGTCCGGCGTAACCGATGAATTTATCAAGCCGTGTGTTTTCCCGACGCCAGCTGGCAGAACTTGCGAAATCATGGACCATGACGTGATGATATTCTTCAACTTCCGCTCCGACCGGGCCAGACAGCTGGCCCAAAAATTCAACGAGGAATGCCACGCCGAAGATTTCACTTATCTGACAATGACCGAATATGATTCGTCTATGGCTAAAACGGCGCTTTTTTCCGGCGGAGTGATTGAAGAAAATCTGGCGGAAGTTTTATCCAAAAACAACCTGAAGCAGTTTCATGTTGCGGAGACGGAAAAATTCGCCCATGCCACTTACTTTTTCAACGGAGGCAGGGAATATCCGTACGCGGGCGAAGACCGTCTGCTTATCCCATCCAACAAAGTCGCCACTCATGACCTGGCGCCGGAGATGAAAGCCGAAGAAATCGCCGACGCCGTGGTAGAAAAGTCCGCCGGCGGCAAATATGATTTTATTCTGGCCAACTTTGCCAATCTGGACATGGTGGGCCATTCCGGAAAGGTTGAAGCAACTGTCAGGGCGGTTGAAGCAGTGGATGGAAGCATCGGCCGGATTTTTGAAGCGGTGAAAAAATTCGGATATGTTTTGATTGTGACGGCCGACCACGGCAACGCCGAAAAAATGTTTGACGATAAAACCGGCAGTCCGCACACGGCCCACACGGAAAGCCGTGTGCCGCTTATAATTGCCGCCAAAAATATAAAGCTTAAAAACTCGGACAAGCCCTCCGTGTCGGCGGGTAAACCCTCCTCGCGGACGGGTAAACTGGCTGATATCGCCCCGACAATTCTGGAGATAATGGGGATTGAAAAACCGGCGGAAATGAGGGGGGAGAGCTTGGCCTTGAAATAAGGCTTTTAATGTTGCAAAATACAGCAGTGATGGATAGCGCAAAAATAAAGAAAAAAAAGAGGTTGGCGTCTTTGCTGCGCGAGGTGGCCGGCTCTTTTATAAGATTTGAAGTGGACCCGGAGGCGCTGGTGACGGCGACCAAGGTTATTTTGTCCGCGAGCACCGACTACGTGCGGGTTTTGATAAGCGTTTTTCCGGAAAAGAAAGAAAAAGAAATTGTTGACCTTTTAAACAGAAAAAGAAAAGATTTGAGAAAATTTCTGAAAGCGGAAACAAGACTGCAAAACCTGCCGGAGGTGTCTTTTGAGATAGACAAAGGATTGAAGCTGGAAACAAAGATAGAAAATATTTTAAAGTAAACGGCGCGGTGGCGAAGTGGTAACGCTGCGGTCTGCAAAACCGCCATACGCGGGTTCGATTCCCGCCCGCGCCTTTGGATGCCGGTGTGGTGGAATGGTATACACGCACGACTTAAAATCGTGTCCCGAAAGGGATGTGGGTTCGAGTCCCACCACCGGCAATTGTTCGGAACGAACTTTATAAATTATGCTATAATCATTTTTATGAACGAAGAAATCAAAAAAACAGGGCCGAAGGACGTGTTCTTGAACCTTTTGGCTATCATATCGTTTTACGTCTGCGTCGTATTCTTCAGCATAGTCGTATTCAACTTTGTTGATTTTTATTTTCCCGACCCGTTGAGACATATTACCGCCGGAGGGATAAGGGCTAACTTAAGGTGGCCGCTTTCGGTTCTGGCCATCGCTTTCCCTTTCTACGTATGGATATCGTCATTTATCCAGAAAGACCTTGCCGCTAATCCGGAAAAAAAGACTCTTAAAATCAGAAAGTGGCTGCTGTACTTCACTCTTTTTGTGGCGATAATAACCATGGCCGGCGACTTCGTCACGGTAGTTTATCAATTTTTAAACGGCAGTCTGACAATGCCCTTCCTTCTGAAAATTATGACTGTGTTGGTTATCGCCATCGCCGCCTTCTTTTATTACGGCTGGATTTTGAGAAAAGAGACCGCGCCTTCGTCCAATCCCAAAATGAAGGCGCTTATCAGGACAATGGTCGCGTTGGGTGGCATCGCCGTCATCTTCGGTTTTTACACCGTGGGCTTGCCCCAATCGGAGAGATTAAGGCAGTTTGACCAAAGGAGGGTAGACGACCTCTCCAATATCCAATGGCAGGTTGTTGATTACTGGCAGACGAAAGGAAGATTGCCCCAAAATCTGGACGAGTTGAAAAACGACATCACTGGCTTTATCCCGCCCAATGATCCGGAAACCGGTCTGCCCTATGAGTACCGAACGACGGGCAATTTGTCATTTGAACTTTGCGCCGAATTTAAAACTTCCAACAAAGACGAGAATATTAACGGACCAAAGAGAATACCTATTGCCGTTGATGGCCTGGGTATAAACCAAAACTGGATTCACGAGGAAGGCAGATCTTGTTTTCCCCGCACCATAGATCTGGACAGGTTCCCGCCGAGGAAAGCGGCGAAGCTGCAATAAATTTTACTTGATTAAAAACCAAAATCCGCTATTCTAATAGCGGATTTTGCCCTGTTAGCTCAGTTGGTAGAGCAACTCCCTCTTAAGGAGATGGTCGGGGGTTCGAATCCCTCACAGGGCATAATATTTATTTGCTGGGGTGGTGGAATGGCAGACACGCCAGCCTTAGAAGCTGGTGGGGGAAACCCCGTGGAGGTTCAAGTCCTCTCCCCAGCACCTTTATTTTTTGTAGTATTCGTATATAATTTATTTTATTGCAACTGCGCCAAAGCGGGCCTGCCCGCCGAAGCGTAGCGAAGGCGGGTATGGTTTAGTGGTAGAACACGTCCTTGCCAAGGATGAGACAGGAGTTCGATTCTCCTTACCCGCATAAAAATAATGAGAAAACGCGAAGCGTTTGCGAATATATTTTTATAGCCAGGTAAGAGAATCGAAGGCCGGAGTTCCGCTTTGCGGAACGAGGTGGGGTCGCGAAAATTTGCGAAGCAAATTATTTGTGATCGATTCTCCTTACCCGCGTAGCCAATTTGACTTTTTAACCAAAAATGATACTATATGTAACGTATCGTTTTTTGACATTTATTTTTCCTAAACTTTTATAAGGAGAATAAAATGAAGTTTATTGAAAAAATTTTAAGCTTTTTTGTTAATATTTTTGCATCGCTGATTTGTCCGACCTGGAACTGCACCCAAGATGATTTAGACAAAATGATGGTTAAAAAAGGGTACAGGAAAGGTTATGCCGGACACTGGATTATGGTTGATGACATTAACCCTGATCTGGACACTAGAGCTTAGTTCTCCGGGGTGTAGCGCAGCTTAGGAAGCGCGCCGCCCACAATGCGGAGGTCGCAGGTTCAAGTCCTGCCACCCCGATCAATATAAAGGGGCTTAGTTAAAACTAAGCCCCTGTTTTTTTTGCCCGTATTTGCTAGAATTAAAAGCAATTTATGGACATATTTGAGGAATTAAAACAGAGAGGGCTTATTTACCAGGTTTCCAACGAAGAAAAAGTAAAAGAGTATTTGGCAAAAAAAGGCAACAATTTTTACTGTGGTTTTGACCCAAGCGGAGAGAGCTTGCAGGTCGGAAATTTGCTGGTGACAATAACAGCCAAAAGACTGGAACAAGCCGGGTTGAAGCCGATTATTCTTGTCGGCGGCGCGACCGGGCTTGTTGGCGACCCAAGTGGGAAAATGGCGGAAAGGGAACTAAAAAGCGAGGAGGAAGTTGAGCAAAACGCCCAATCAGTGAAAAACCAGCTTGGCCGTTTTTTTGACTTTAAAAAGCAGGCAATATTCGTAAACAATTACGACTGGTTTAAAGATTATTCTTTCATTAATTTCATCCGCGACATCGGCAAGAAGTTTACTATCAGCGAGATGCTTGCCAAAGAAGCGGTAAAAAATCGGTTGGAGTATGGTATTTCTTTTGCCGAGTTCAGCTACTCTCTCATCCAAGCATATGACTTTATGCAGCTTGATGAAAAATACGGCTGCGGATTCCAAATCGCCGGTTCCGACCAGTGGGGGAATATCACGGCTGGAATTGAGCTGGTGAGAAAGACAAAAGGCAAGGAGGTTTTAGGTCTGACTTGGCCGTTAGTGACGGACGCTTCCGGAAAAAAGTTCGGCAAATCGGAAGGCAACGCCGTCTGGTTGGACGCGAAAATGACCTCGCCTTATCATTTTTATCAATTTTGGCTCAACACTACAGACGCCGATGTTGTTAAACTTTTAAAATATTATACATTCTTAAGTCTGGAAGAAATAAAAGCGCTGGAAGAAAAAACAAAAACAGAACCGGAGAAAAGAGAAGCGCAGAAAACGCTGGCTAAAGAGGTAACGGTTTTTGTCCACAGCGAAAAGGCTTGCGCCGTCGCCGTGAAAATTTCCGAAAAACTTTTCGGCGGCAAAATAAAAGATTTGAGCGAAGACGACTTGGAACAAATTTTTACCGACTCATCGGTGGTAAAACTGGAAAAATTTCCGCTGGCCGGCGGAGGCCTCAACATCGCCGATTTCTTGGTGGTGGCAAAAGTGGTTGATTCCAAACGCCAGGCGCGCGAAGATATTCAAAACAACGCCATAGAACTAAACGGCGAAAAAGTCAGCGAATTAAATTCGGCGAAAAAGTCAGCGAATTAAATTACGTTCTCGGCGAAAAAGATTTACTGTCCGGAAAATACATCATCGCCAAAAGAGGCAAGAGAGACTATAAATTCGTGAAGGTAAGATAAACTTCACGCATACCCGCTATCGCAAAATTAGGGGGTAGTTGCTTATAAAAACGGAACCTATTTGAACGATAGGCAAAATAGGTGCCGATATTTAATCTTTACAATAATTTCAATCTATGCTTAACTGAAGTTGTTAATATGAATAACAATTATCATCAACTAGATAAGAATTTAACCGCCCGAATGCCATATTTGGAGGTTATCGGTATTTGCCTGAATAAAAAGTTTTTGTTTAGCCGTGATAATTCTATAATTTTTCTATAAAAAATAATTTACGTAGACTTTTTTAGAAAAATCTCGGCTGAACAAAAGCCGAGATTTTGTTTGGCAAATGCATGGCACTTTTAAAATTTTATAAACATTTTTAAGGAAAGGAGTAGTCTTATGGATGGCAGTGAAGAAAAAGTTGTATTTTTGCCTGGCGAAAAGGTTAATCTTCGTCCGTTGTTAAAAAGCGATGTCGGAAAATTAATGCGGTGGATAAATGATCCGGAAGTAACGCAATATCTTTCGGCTTATTTACCAATGCATGAAGACGAAGAAATATGCTGGATTGAAAATCTTTCCAAGCGGAAGTCTAGCGATATTGTGTTGGGCGTTGAAACTATTGAGAGAACTCTGATTGGAACAGCCGGTCTTCATGGAATAAATTGGAAAGACAGAACGGTCACTCTTGGCATATCTATCGGCGAAAAAAGCTATTGGGGCAAGGGTTTCGGAACGGAAGCTGTGTCACTGCTTATTGGCTTTGCCTTTAATACCCTTAATTTGCGCAAAGTGTGTCTAACTGTTCTTTCCAATAACAAAAGAGCAATAAAGTGTTATAAAGGATGTGGCTTTAAGGTGGAGGGCTGCAGAAAAAGGCAAATATTCAAAAACGGCAGATATTTGGATCAAATCTTGATGTCCGTTTTTAGAAAAATAGGATAAGTTTGTTCAGTAATATCTTTTCTTGAAAATAAAAAGAGGCTGTCTAAAATCAGCCTCTTTTTATTTCCCTATAATCACTATCTCGTCGTCGCGGACGATTTCTATTTTGTTTTCCGTCATGGCGCCGAATTCGTCCTTCGCCAATCTCGGCGTCGCGCCTTTTGATTTTGAAGGTTTTGCCCTCAACCATTTTGCCGGAAACAACTTTTCCGCCGATGACCTGTTTGTTTTTCTGACGGCTGAAAGTTTTTAGTATTTTGGCCGTGCCGATGATTTCCTCCCTTGGAATTTCCGCTTTTCTTCTGGCGATTTCCTCCTTGAGCCAGTCGCTTATTTTGTAAATTATGTCCGAAACGAAAAACGGCGTTTTGTAACGCTCGATTATTTCTTTGGCGGCGGCGTCAACTCCCGTGTTGAAACCGAAAATCACGGAGCCGGAGGAAGCTGAGGCGAATTTGGCGTCATCTTCGTTTATGTTGCCAACGCCGCCCTTGAGCATAGTTAAGACAACCTCGTCGTCTTTGAGTTTGAACAGTTCTTTCTCCAGCGCCTCCAGTGATCCGGCGGTGTCCGTCTTGATTATCATCCGGACATACGCCTTGTCTTTGATTTCCGGAGCCGCGGCGGATTTTTCCGGCAAAGATTTTTTGGTTATTTTTTCTTTAAGCTGGAGCATAAACTGCTCCGCTTCTTTTTTGCCGGCAAAAGTTTTGAATTCGTCGCCTACGGCGGGCAGTCCGCTGAAGCCGGTGATTCTGACGGGAGAGGAAAAAGTCGCCTCCTGCAACGGGCGTCCTTTGAAGTCCTCAAAAATTCTTACAGGGGCGGAAACCTGGCCGGCGACGATGAACTGCCCTTTTCTCATCGCGCCGTTTCTTATAAGCAATGTGGAAGAAATGCCTCTTTTTGGATCAAGTTTTGATTCTATTATCACGCCGGAGGCCGGCTCTTCGGGGTCGGCTTTTAAATCTCCCAGCTCGGCCTGGAGCAGCACCAAATCCAGAAGTTCCGGCACGCCCTGGCCGGTTTTGGCGGAGATGTTGGCGAAGGGGATGTTGCCGCCGTAGCCTTCCAAAAATATTTCTTTTTCGGCCAGCTGGGCTTTGACTCTTTCCGGCTCGGCGCCGGGTTTGTCTATCTTATTGATGGCGACGATGAAAGGCAGGCCGGATTTTTTTATAGTTTCGTAAGCCTCCATTGTCTGCGGCTGGACGCCGTCGTCCGCCGCTACCACCAAAACGGCCACGTCGGCCACTCTGGCTCCGCGCGTTCTCATTTGAGAAAAAGCTTCGTGCCCGGGAGTGTCCAGAAAAGTTATTTTTCTTTTTTCTCCGCCGCTCTCAACTTCAGCCTCATAAGCGCCGATGTGCTGGGTTATGCCGCCGGCCTCTTTGGCGGTGACATTGGCGTTCCTGATGTAATCAAGCAGGGTTGATTTCCCGTGGTCAATATGTCCCATCACCACCACTACTGGCGGCCTGGATGTTAGGTTTTTAGCTGTCATTAATCTAAATTATACTTATTTTTTAAACTTCCGCAAGGTTGGCGGCGCGGCAAACAATGACAATTTTTTTAAAAAAACTATAATAGAAACCATATGTTTAAAAAAGACAGCAAGCTAAAAGTTCTTTTCGTCGCCTCCGAGGCGGCTCCGTTCGCCAAGGCCGGAGGTTTGGGCAGCGCCGTCCATTCTTTAACGAAAGCGCTGGCGAAGTTGGGGCACGACGCGCGCGTAATGCTTCCATTTTACGGTTCAATAGACCGGACAAATTGTCCGACGCGGATGGTTTTTGAGCGGCTGGAAGTGCCCAACAACGATTCGGAAATGATAATATGCAACGTCAAAGCTTTCGCTTCGGAAAATGCCGCCGTTCCCGTTTATTTTCTGGAAAATCAGGAGTATTACGAACAGAGAGCCAACATTTACGGCTACGCCGACGACGCGGCCAGGTGGGCGCTTCTTTGCCGGGGGGCGCTGGAGTTCATCCGTTTTTACAAAGACTGGCGGCCGGACGTTATCGTGGCCTGCGACTGGCAGACCGGCCTCATTCCCAATTACCTTAAAACAAAATACAAGGACAACCCATTTTTGAAAGATATCGCCACGGTTTTCTCCATTCACAATCTTTCTTATCAGGGTGTGTTTGACCATCGTTTCGTCAGCGAGATGGATTACGACGACGGCCATTCGCCCGTGCCGGACATAACGGACCCGCGGCTGCTGAAAATAAATTCCATGAGAAGGGGGATAATTTACGCCGACGCGGTCAACACCGTTTCTCCCACTTACGCCAAGGAAATAACCACGCCGGAATATGGCGAACTGCTGGACGGGCTTCTGCAGGAAAGGAGGTCTCGCCTGTTCGGCATCCTCAACGGGATAGATTACGAAACATATAATCCGGAAACCGACCCGAGTGTTGAGATCAAATACAACCCCAAAAAACTGGGCGAGCGGGCCAAGAACAAAACCGCGCTGCGCCACAAGTTCAACCTTCCGGATAAACCGGATGATGTTTTTCTCCTCGGTTTGGTGTCCAGACTCACCGAACAGAAAGGAGTGGACCTGTTGATGGAAGCTTTGCCGCCGCTTTTGGAAAATTTTAATTTCCAGCTCGTCGTGGTGGGAACGGGCGACTCAAAATATTTGTCGTTTTTCACCGAGCTGGGAAAAAATTATCCCAACGTCGCCACCCATCTTTCTTTTGACAATGTTTTGCCGAGGATGGTTTTTGCCGGAGCCGACGCCGTCGTCATTCCTTCCAAATTTGAGCCGTGCGGCCTGACCCAGATGGAAGCGATGAGATACGGCGCCATTCCGATAGCGAGGAAGACGGGCGGTCTGGCCGACAGCGTGTCCGATTACGACCCCGTTTCTAAAAAGGGAACCGGTTTCGTCTTTGAAAAGTTTAACGGCTATTCCCTTTTCGGGGCGGTGGTCAGGGCTATTGAAAATCATAAACATCAAAAAATCTGGCAGAAAATCCAGAAGAACGCCATGTCCGCCGATTTTTCCTGGGACAAGTCGGCGGCGGAATACGCCCGTTTGTTCGCGAAGGCGATAAGCTTCCATCGCCAAAAAAATTAATCCGATTCTAAAAAATGAACTGGGCCAATTTTTTGCACATATACCAACCGGCGGTGCAGAAGCCGGAGATAATAAAAAGGATAGCCTCCGAGGCGTATGCCAGAATTTTTTCCGGTCTTTTGGATATAGAGAGGTGTCGCCTGACGCTCAACATCAGCGGCGTTTTGTGCGACCTGCTGGAGAAAAACGGCCGGCAGGATATTTTAAAGCAAATCCGCGAACTGGTTGAAAAAGGAAACGTGGAGCTTGTCGGCAGCGCCAAGTACCACGCCTTCTTGCCCTTGCTGCCGGAGAAGGAAATAGAGCGGCAGATAATTTTAAACGAGGAAACATTAAATAAACATTTCGGGAAGAATTGGAAGAAAGGGGGTTTCTTTCCGCCGGAAATGGCCTACTCCAAAAAGGTGGCGGAGGTGGCCAAAAGACTCGGTTACAAGTGGATAATCATAGACGAGATGGCGTTTCCGGACGGGCGGAAAGCGAATAAAGACGTTGTTTACGAAATTGACGGACTGGACGGATTCGCCGTTTTCTTCCGGCAGAGAAAGTTGAGCTTTAAAATTTTGTCCGCCTCGGCGGAAAGCTCAATGCCCGGCATTTTGCGGACGTTGGAAGGCGAGGCGGGTGAAGAAAACACTTACGCTCTTACGGCCATGGACGGAGAAATTTTCGGCCACCACCGGCCTGGGCTGGAGAGACTTCTTTTTGACCTGATGAAAGAAGAGAAAATAAAGCCGCTGACGATAAGCGAAGTTTTGCTCAATTTTACGAAAAGAGAAACGATTGAGCCGCGCCCTTCAACTTGGGCGGCGGTGCCGCGAGACTTCAAAATCGGCCAGCCCTACTTCCGTTGGAACAACAGAGACAATGAAATCCAGCAATGGCAATGGCGGCTTCTTAATTTGGCGCTGGAATCGGCGGACAAAAACGACGCCGTCATAAGAAAGTATCTTGACCAGACGCTTGCCTCCGACCAGTTTTGGTGGTCTTCCGCCCGGCCGTGGTGGAGCCTGGAGTGGATAGAGCGCGGCGCGCACGACTTAAAAGAAATAATAAAAAATTCCAAGGCGGCCAAAAAAGAAGAAAAAGAAACGGCGGAGGAATTGTATAAAAACATAGTTTTTACCGCTTTCTCCTGGCAGAGGACGGGTTTGGTGGACGAGCTTTCGCGCGGCGAGAACGAGGAGATAAGGCAGCGCCTGGAGGAGAAAGAAAAATTTTTCATGAGCAGGGAAGAGTACGAAGAGATGATAAAGGCGATGGAAGAAAGAATGCGCGAATCGGCGCGCCGCGATGATTATCATCAGGCGGCCATGATCCAGGACAGGATAGCGGAGCTGAAAGTTGAGATGGAGAAAGGCGCGCCCCGCAAAGAGGCCAACGATTTGATGTTTTGACCCCGTCAAATAACTTTTAATTCTTAGGAATTAAAAGTTAAAATTTGATTATTTTTTAATATTTTAAAATTGTTATAATTAAATTGTTTTAATTGATAAAAAATTATCAACCAATAATCAATAAAATTTTATTTGACAGGGAAATGGCAAACGATTATTTTGACAAACTTCTGAAAGGTAAAGAAGAAAAAATGCGACATCTGGGCGCCGACAATTTTGCCGCTCCTGTTCAGTTAAATGAACAAAAACCCGTGCCTGTAATTGCGCCTGAACCTGAAGTCAAGTCGTCGGTTAAAGCCGAAGAAAAGGCGACCGTGCCGGAATCTTTTCCTGTCGCGACAGCGGCTGAAAAGAAAAATATTTTGGAAGTTAATAATTTGAGCGTGAGCTTTGGCGGCGAGATTGTGATAGGGAACTTGAGCTTTAATTTAAAAGAGGGCGAAAACCTGGCCGTCGTCGGCCCAAACGGCGCCGGTAAAAGCGTTTTACTGAAAGCGCTTCTCGGTGTCCTCCCTTACTCCGACGGTTCGGGAAAGGTGGCCGGGCAAATAAAATGGGAGCCAGGCCTGAAAATAAGTTACGTCCCGCAAAAAATTCTGCCGGAGAAAGGTTTGCCTTTGAGTGTTGAAGAATTCTTCAAAATAAAGGGAGCCAAAAAAGATCAGGCCGCCGCTTTGCTGCAGTCAGTTGGTTTAGTCGATAAAAATTTTTTAAAGAAAAGAATAAGCGACATTTCTTCAGGCCAATTGCAGAGAACTCTGGTGGCCTGGGGATTGATAGGCGAGCCGCAGGTTCTTCTTTTTGACGAGCCGACATCGGGCATAGACATTGGCGGCGAGGAGACGGTCTACAATCTTCTCTGGCAGATGGAGAAGGAAAGAAATTTATCCATTATTTTAGTTACGCACGACCTCAACGTGGTTTACAAGTTCGCCAATAAAGTTTTGTGTCTGAACAAAGAAATGGTCTGCTTCGGCGAACCCAAACAGGCGTTGGAGCCAAGCAGCCTGAACAAGCTTTACGGCGGGGAAGTTAATTTTTACACCCATGAGCATTGATTTTTTAAGTTTAATAACGGCGGTTTTTATTGGCGGGGCGGCCGGTTACATCGGTTCGCTGATGGCCACCAGGAAAATGGTTCTGGCGGGAGACGTGCTTAGCCACGTGGCTTTGCCCGGAGTCGGTCTGGCGTTTCTTTACGGCATAAATATGTCGCTGGGGGCGCTGGCCTCTCTTTTAATCGGCACGATTGTTATTTGGGCGCTGGAGATTAAAACCAAACTGGCGGTGGAGACTCTGGTAGGCGTGGTATTTGTGTTAAGTCTTGCCGTCGGTTATCTTATTACTCCGGACGAGGAATTGATCCATGCCTTGTTCGGCGACATTTCCAGAATATCCGCCGCTGACGCGGTATCGGCGGTTGTCGTCGCGATTTTGGTTTTCTTTCTTATCAGGAAAATTTATCCCAAACTTATGCTGGCTTACGTTTCCGAGGATTTGGCGCTGGCCGGCAAGGTGAAAATCTGGAAATATAATCTCATTTATCTCTTGTCCATCGCCCTGATAATCGCCTTCGGCGTCAAGGTTGCCGGAACGCTTTTAACCAGCGCCTTGATAATTCTTCCGGCCGCCGCTTCCAGAAACTTCAGCCGGAGCATGTTTCAATATTCTTACGCGGCGATGATTGCCGGCGCGGTCACGGCTGGTTCGGGCGTCGCGCTGGCCGGAATATTCGGCTGGCCGGTCGGTCCGGTGATAATTTTGGTTAACGCCCTGATATTCGGCTGGTCATTGCTGCTGAAAAAGTAAAGTGAAGAAAGAAATTATTGTAATCTGCCACAATATCAGAAGCCGACATAATGCCGGTTCTATTTTCCGCACGGCGGACGGAGCTGGGGTAAATAAAATTTTTTTGTGCGGCATTACGCCGGCGCCGCCGCATCCCAATATTGAGAAAGTTTCACTGGGGGCAGAAAAATTCGTGGAATGGGAGAAAGCGAAAGACGCCTGGCGGGTGATAGAGAGTCTTAAAAAAGACGGTTTTTTTATTCTGGCGCTGGAGCAGGACAAAAAGGCGGTTTCGTTGGAGGAGTTTAAGCTGCCGGAAAACGCGGGGAAAATAGCTCTTGTTGTCGGCAATGAAGTGGAAGGTTTGCCTAAATCAATTTTAAATCGGACGGACAAAATAATTTATATCCCGATGCGCGGCCAAAAAGAATCGCTCAACGTGTCGGTGGCTTTCGGTATCGCGGCATATAAATTGGTGGAACTAATGCACAGGTGATTTTGCTTGTTTTTTAAAATCATTCTTGCTTTAATAAATTCAGCTAACTATTCTTTAAAAAACAAGAAATTAATTTAACACTAGAGGTTTTGTTGGCCAATTTAGAAGAGTGTTCTTCTAACATTTCTTTAACAAATTTTTTTGGAGGAAATGACAATGAAGACGCTGA